>QHOM01000092.1 GCA_003218785.1 Verrucomicrobiota bacterium | reverse complement strand
AATGTCCTCGTTATATTCGCTGAGGGTGGTGGTGAAATGCTGCCAGGTACCCGGCAGATCGGTGAATTTGAAATCCACGAGTTTTACGTCGTGGTCCTTGATCATTTTGCTAACGTCGGAGGGAGTTTTTTCTTTGGCCATTGTTTCAGAGGTTGATGGTTGATAGTCGAGAGTTTGGGTGTTTGAAAAGCTAAGTCTCTGCAAATGTTCCGCGAGGGAGAAGAGATCACGATGATGTGTAATGAGTTGCCGCGCACAATCCGGGCAAACACATCAAACATCGAGAATCGGGCCTCACACCGCTTTCTCGCCAATCTCTTCCGTGCGGATGCGCACCGCATGTTCGACCGGAAGAACGAAGACTTTTCCATCCCCGATCTTGCCGGTTTTAGCCGCCGCCACTACCACGCTGACCGCTTTTTCCACCATATCGTCCGCGAGCACGACTTCCACTTTCACTTTCGGCAGAAAATCCACGGTGTATTCGCTACCCCGATAAATCTCGGTGTGGCCTTTTTGCCGGCCGAACCCTTTCACTTCCGTGACGGTCATCCCTTCGATGCCAAGTTCGGCGAGCGCCTCCTTGACCTCTTCGAGCTTGAACGGCTTGATGATCGCTTCCAGTTTTTTCATGTCGATGTAAGCTCGGCATCGCGCAGTGTTTTGCAATTGAAAGCTGAGCGCGGCACGCGCCCTCATAGCAATGCCGCGGAGCGAATGCAATCACGAATTTTTCCGCAGCGAGAAACAACGCCCGTTATCCCGAGCCGCGGAGACGGGGAGGGACCTCGCACAAGCCAGCGGAGCACGCGAGCTACCTTGTCTAATCCACGAATTTTTGCGAGCCCCTCACTTCGTTCGGGATGACATGCTTGGTAAATTTGCCAAATTCTTTTGACGCTTAATACTGAAAACTAATGCCCCGCGATTCTTTCGTTCACCTGCATCTCCACACCGAGTATTCCCTGCTTGACGGTGCGATCCGAATGAAAGAGCTGATGAAAAAAGCAGCCGAATTCAAGATGCCCGCAGTCGCGATTACCGATCACGGGAATTTATTTGGCGCGATTGAATTTTACCAGGAAGCGACCCGCGCGGGGGTCAAACCGATCATTGGTTGCGAAGCGTACATCGCGCCCGGATCGCATAAAGACCGGTCGGGCTCACGGCGCGATGCGGCGTATCACTTCACACTTCTGGCTGCAAATGAAACGGGGTATCGCAATCTCGTGAAGTTGGTGACGGCGGCGCATCTCGATGGATTCCATTACGCGCCGAGGATCGACAAAGAACTCCTGTCAGCGCATTCGGTCGGGCTGATTGGGCTAAGTGGCTGTCTTGCGGGCGAAATCAATAGCGCAATTCAGGCAAATAACATCGAGAAGGCGAAGCAGAGCGCGGCCGAATATCGCGATATTCTCGGGGCGGAAAATTTCTTCATGGAATTGCACGACCACGGGATGGAAGCGCAACACAAATGCAATCGGGTGCTGCCACAAATTGCACGGGACCTAGGCGTCCGATTGGTTGCTGCAAATGACGTTCACTTTTTGCGCCGAAGCGATCACGAAGCGCACGACGTCATGCTGTGCATCGGCACCGGCAAAATGGTGCAGGACGAAAACCGCATGCGTTACGTGCCGGAGTTGTATTTCAAATCACCAGCCGAAATGCGCGAGGTGTTTCGCGATTTTCCTGAAGCGATTTCGAACACGCTCGAAATCGGGGAACGTTGCCATATCGATCTTGAATTTGGGCGTTCCAAGTATCCGGAGTATCCGGTGCCTGCCGGGAAAACGCGCAAAAGCTATCTGCGCGAGCTTTGTTACGAAGGCCTGCGCGAGCGATACGGCGAACGCGCGACGAGCGACGCAGAGTTAATCAAGCGGCTTGATTATGAGCTCGATGTTCTCGAGAAGACGGGGTTCGTCAGTTATCTGCTCATTGTTTGGGATTTCATTCATTTTGCCAAAGAGAAAGGCATTCCTGTCGGGCCCGGACGCGGTTCGGCGGCAGGTTCGATGGTTGCTTACGTTCTCGGAATCACAGACATCGACCCGCTCCAATACGGATTACTCTTTGAGCGCTTTTTGAATCCGGACCGCGTTTCGCCGCCGGACATCGATGTCGATTTTTGTGAGGCCCGCCGCGGCGAAGTTCTCGAATACGTGCGCCAGAAATATGGTGAGCGCCGCGTCGCGCAAATCATCACTTTTGGCAAACTCAAGGCAAAAAGCGTGGTCCGCGATGTCGGTCGCGTCATGGGCTTGAGTTATCGCGACGCCGATCGCATCGCAAAGATGATTCCGAACGAGTTGAACATCACGCTCGCTTTTTAACTACGCAAAGATCCTTGAGGGTTTATCGCGTAATGCAGGCGTGCACGCCGCTGGCGTCGTGATCGCCGATCGGGACTTGTCTGATTACATCCCGCTCTGTCGCGACGTGAAAGGCAACGACGTCATCAGCCAGTATCCGATGGGGCCGCTTAACGATCTCGGGCTCCTGAAAATGGATTTCCTCGGATTGAAAACGCTAACCGTGATCGAAGACACACTGGCACTCATTCACGAACGGGACCCGGATTTTTCGCTCAAGAACATTCCGATGAACGACGAAGCCGCCTTCGCTCTCTACAACCGAGGCGAAACGATCGGCCTCTTCCAGATGGAATCCGGCGGGATGACAAGTTTGTCGAAGCAGCTCGACGTTAAGAAACTCGACGACATCATCGCGTTGATCGCGCTTTATCGACCCGGCCCGATGGAACTCATCCCCGAATACGTGAAAGCGAAAAAGGGAATCACGCCGATCAGATATTTGCATCCGCTGCTCGAAGGCATCTGCGCCGACACGTACGGCGTGATGATTTATCAGGAGCAGGTAATGGCTGCAGCGAGCAAACTTGCCGGCTATTCACTTGCACAGGCCGACCTTCTCCGGCGCGCCATGGGCAAGAAGGACAAGGAGAAGATGGCGAAAGAGCGCAAGAATTTCATCGAAGGCTGCGCGCGGACAAACAAAATTCCTGAGAAAAAAGCAAACGCCATCTTCGATTTGCTGGAAAAATTTGCCGGTTACGGATTCAATAAGAGCCACAGCGCAGCTTATGGCGTGATCAGTTATCAAACGGCATATCTGAAAGCACATTATCCGGTCGAATTCATGGCTGGTCTGCTCAGCAACGAGGTCAACAACACCGAAAAAATTTCGCTTTTCGTAGGCGAATGCAAGCGCATGGGCATTGCGATTTTGCCGCCCGATATCAACAAGAGTGGTTTGAAGTTTGTTCCTGAAGCTGTAGCCGGCATCGGTGATGCCGGGGCGCCCACGCGAGGATTACAAACCGGGGTCACCACTCCCGGCTACAATCGAAGCTACAATGCAATTCGTTACGGTCTCGCCGCGATCAAACACGTCGGCGAAAGCGCGATGGAAGCCGCGATTCGCGAGCGTGAGCGAGGAGGAGATTTCACTTCGCTGGAGGATTTTTGCAGCCGGCTCGACTCGCGCGTCGCGAATCGCAAAATGTTGGAAAGTTTGGTGAAAGCGGGTGCATTTGATTTTCTTGCCCGCGAGCGCGCCGTGCTTTTCGCCTGCATTGATGAAGCACTGAGTGCATCCGCCGCTGCGTATCGGGACCGCGTTGCCGGACAAGTTTCACTCTTCGATGAGACAACTGCCCCCGCAACATCGAGGAAGAAGCAGATCATTCCGTGGAGCGAACATGAAAAACTTTCCTACGAAAAAGAGCTGCTTGGTTTTTATGTCAGTGGGCATCCACTCGACTCCTATGTCGATCTTTTTGCGGCAAAGAATTATCGATCGATTTCGTCGTTAGGCGAGCTCGACGATCGCGCGGTGTTCAAAATTGCCGGAGCGATTGTGGATGTCGAAAAAAAGTTTACAAGGAGAGAGGGGAAACCATTCGCGGTTGTTTGGGTCGAAGACTTGACGGACATACTCGAGGTAGTCGTTTGGAATGACGTTTATCTGAAAATTTCAGACGCGCTCGCGGCCGGGCGCGTCATTGAAGTAAGAGGAACCCTCGATAAGCGCGACGACGCTCTCCGCGCCACGGCCCAGGAGATTAAGATGTTTGCACCAAGAAAGAGTAATGGCGTGACTCAAGAATCGGCGAACATGTTGCCGGAAGCAGCCGTGCTCTTGCAATTTTCTCCCGTGGCCACGAGCAACGAATTGCGCGAAGTGCGCGAGATCCTCGCCACCTCACCGGGCCGACGTCCAGTTCAGTTGCTATTCGATCGGGCCAACGGCAGCTCGTTGCGCCTGGACGCAGGCGCCGAGTTTCGTGTCAGCCTTACACGCGATCTCGAGGCGAAGCTTTCACGCTGGTTGGTGACGGCGAAGTGGTAGCGGCGCTTAGTGCCGCTTTGTTCTTTTTTTTGGGCGAACGGTCTCCAGGCGTGCTTCAGGCCGCGCGGGTACTCCGAGCAATAATGTTTTTTCTTCCGTGCTCAGGCCTGAAAAACAGAGCGGAAATTCTCTGACTGTTCCGTTTAGGTTCAAAATGGTGAAGGATTGCGTGCTTGTCTGCTCTCTTAAACCGATGGTCCAGTCGGATTGAAAAAGTCTGCCGCGAAATTCTAACTCTGCTACCACAGGGGCGAGCGTTACCGTGACCGTTCCAATCTCGATTTTACCTACGCAACCAATCGGGCGCAGCGTTAGATCGAAGATCGGCGTCGCTCCGGTTATCTTGATCGCGAGGTCATTTGTATCTTGAAAATCGACTTCCCCATGAAGTGAAAGATCGACATCTTTCGTCGCGGCAGTGAAAAAATCCAGCGACGCGCGATTTCCTCTAAAGGAGACGCGACTGCTGGCTTCGGTAAGATTGAGAGAAGCGTTGTGCACCGTCCCGTTCAACAACTGTACGTCGCCGGTGATCTGTGGATGTTGCAGCGTTCCGGAAAAAGAAATGTTTCCGCTCAAAATACCGTCACGGAAAATTTCCGGATGAAAAAATTCGGGCGCGTTTGCGAGGATGATTGACGGGAAATCGAGCGTCACGTTGAGCGGAGATACCAGGAAAGCATTCCAATCCGTTCCGATACGCAAAGGGAAATTGGCCGTGAAATTAAGCAGGCTTGAATTTGGCAAATCGATCATACCGCGCGCGTCCCACTTGTTGGAGTCGATCGTTATTTGAATGTTCGCCGGTGTTGGCTTCGAGTTGGTTTCATCCGGTCCGCTGAAGATCGACAAGTACTCATCCAAATTATCGACCGTGGCGCTGATCGCCCCCGAATAGTTGTGCTCGTGCGACATGTCGATCTTGCCTTGCGCCGTGAGGGAGTCGTTCTTGCGCTTGAGGTTCAATTGTTCGATCTCCAACTCGGTCGCTTTCAAATTCAGTTTCGCGCTCAAGGTGTCGATTGCGGTTTTGAAAAGGGTGAGAGACGCGCCGTCGAGCGCAAGATGTCCACCGAGCTTGCGATCGCGCGTGTTCATCGTTCCTTCGATCGAGATTTTTCCCGCAAAGTCACCGGTGTTTGCGCCGAAAAGAGCCGCGAACTCGCCAAGTTGACTGATCGATGCAGAGATTTCGCCGCGAAAGTCCGGGCTGAGCCAGTCGGATGAGTTAGAAGGAGCTGAGGCCTCGCCGCTCAAGATAAGCTGGTTTGCTTTTTGTTTAATATAAAGCTGCTGGAGTTGGACCTGGCGATTGTAGAGTGAAGCGCCGAGCATGATCGCTTCGGCCGTGCGATTGCGCCAGGTGAGCCTGGTTAGCTCGGCCCAGAGCGACGCAGTTGCGCTAGCCGGCTCGGTCAAGTTTCCACGATAAGTGAAGTTGCAAGCGTGAAGCAAACCATCCACGCGATCAGTGAATCCGACGGCCTCCGACGTTTGTGCGAGGGAAATGTCAGCGGCTGAGCCGGCGATCTTCCAATTGGAGCGTTGCGCGCGCCACTGATGCGAAATGTTTCCGCGAATTTTTCCACCGAACGCATCGACATCGAATTCCAATCCAACACGTTGGTTACTGAGGCGTGACAAATCAGCTGTAATAGATTGAAGATCGAGGCCACGCGTTAACGTGAGTCCGCCGAGCGTCAGGCGGCTGTCCTGCCAGTTGGTCGCCCCGCGTAATTGTGAGAAAGTTTGACGAAACAACGGCGACGCAATCATCACCTCGGCAGCACTAAAGCGGCGGGCTTCTGTTTCGCTTGCGGACAGAGAACCATTTCGCAGCAAAATCATCGTCGGCCCGTCTTCAAGGCGTATGTCCGAGTGGGCAATGCTGAGACTCTGGGGAAGTAATCTGTGCAGTGTTGTCCAGCCGCTTTGCGTTATGGCTCGCCCGGCTCGATTGCGGCGGCGCAATTCGCCGTGTAATTTTTGAATCGAAAGATCGCGAATGGCGCGGGCGGGCATGCCCAGCAAGATGCGCTTAAGATTCAAATTCAGACTCACTTGCGTTACAGTGAGATCAATGAGGAATGCGTTGTCTGGCGCGCTCTTCACTTGAAGGCCGCGGATCGTGACCGGACGCAGAAACGGCGCCTCGATCTTGTCGATGCTAACAATGAGACCTTCGTGCCGGGCTTTCCACCAGACCCACAACCGAACGCCATTGGAAACGGTGAATGGTGCAAGCCAAATCGCAAACGGCACCGCGAGCAGTATCAGCAGACTAACGAGAAAGAATCGATTCTTGAACGACATCGGTTGGCAAAAGCGGGATTGATCTGTGAATCGTGATTAGTCAAACCGGCTTGGCGATCAAACACGCGTTTCACTGATCACCGATCACTTCACTATTCACTTTTCTTCTCGTTCTTGAAGATCAAATGCAATGGCTGCGGCGTGTGAATGCGCTCGTCGAGTTGTTGCTGCAATGCGCGTTCCCCTTCAGCAGGCAAACCGCTCTCCACCGCCTTTTCCCGGGCCAACTGAGGCAAGATCGACAACTCGCTTTGCACATCCTCTCCGGAGATTCGATTCCAAAAGCCGTTTTCAAACGCAAGGACGTCCACCTGACCTGGGTCAATACCGAGAATCTGAGCATGCGGGAGCTCAACGATTATCTCGTTTGGTCGAATATCGATTGACAGGTTCTGCCGCAAATCGAAGCCGGCTTTAACGGCGAATGTGCCATGCAGCTTTACTCGCTTGGAGCTGCCAACCCAGGTATGCAAAAGTTCGTGTTCGACCTCGATCCGGCGTGATAAAACCACCAGCTCGCTAACGGGCGTGGTCTGTTCCATGTAAACGCGGCTGTTTATCGTGATGCGGGGCTGCAAGTGCGCGATGTCGATAAAAGCGGCACGCAAATCCTTGCCCAACTTCTCGAGCTCGGCGGTGCCTTGATGTGCCGTGCGCGCCGGCCAGCTCTCCAAGCGCAGGAAAATGACGACGATGACGGCTGCGATAATGAGCGTCATCAACGCGAACGCAGTTGGCCAGGAGATTCGTCCCGATCTTGAAATAGAATGACAAAGCACGAATGACGAATGCCGAATTAATGACCTATGACAAATGACGAATGAGCAAACGACTTTCTTCCGTCAAACGGCGTTGATCATTTCTTCGTCCTTGGTCATCCGGTTTTCGTCATTAAAAAAGTACCGCCCCCCACGCCCGATAGGCGTGAAGGGCGGCTGTTCCCCCCAGAACAATCGTAGAAAACCTTGACGCTACTAAACGAGCTTGGGGCTGGAGGCAACAAAAATTTACATGAAGTTTTTCGAAGGAACGTGGCGTTGTAAAGAAGATAATCGTGGCGGCGGACGCCGACGGATGGATCTTTCAAAAAGATAGGGTGATCCGGCTTGCGCGAGCTTGCTTGGGGGTCTCTAGTTTTGCATGCGTAATTTGGATGGCGAATTATCCAGACGCAGTCTCGTTGGTTCATTGTTAGTTGCTCATCCCAATATGCTGGATCCCAATTTCCGGCGCACAGTGCTCTTCATTTCAGCGCATGATCCAAACGAGGGTGCTCTGGGCGTGATCATTAATCGCCCGCTCGATAGACAAGTGGCCGATCTGGTGACGGAGGTGCCGCGAGCGAGCCTTGCCGAGGTCCCTGTTTTTCTCGGCGGACCGGTTGGGAAAAACCAACTGATGTTTGCGACGTTTGAATGGGAGAAAGGCGAAGGGCTCAAGCTCAATCACAATGTTGGTTTGGAGGAAGCAAGCGATGCGGCTGGTCAGAGAAAACCAGCCACAATCTGTGCCTTTGTCGGTTATGCTGGCTGGGGAGCGGGTCAGCTTGAAGCGGAGATGAGGCAGAAAGCATGGCTCCTCCAAAAGCCCAGCTCCTCCGTGCTCCAGCTTGATCGCCTGCCGAAACTCTGGTTCGACATCATGCGAAGTCTGGGGCCCTGGTATAAAATGCTGGCGGCGGCACCCGACGATCCGTCATTGAATTAGTGAATGGTAATCGGTGATAAGTGGTTGGTAGATTCCGCTGGTCGCGCGTTTCGAGTCGCTTTATCACTATTCACAAATCATTTATCACCATTCATTCTCTGGCATGATTATCGGTGTCCCCAAAGAAATTAAAGAGCAGGAGCAGCGCGTCGCCTTGCTGCCCTGGGCTGCAAACCAACTTATCCGGCACGGTCACTTGGTGGTGGTAGAAAAAAATGCAGGTGTCGGCTCTGGTTATCCGGACGAAGAATACATTAAAGCCGGCGCCGAAATTTACGATCAAGCGAAAGAGGTTTTCACCCGCGCCGACATGATTGTGAAAGTGAAGGAGCCGCGGGAGGCGGAGTTTTCTCTGTTGCGCAAAGGGCAGATCCTTTTCACGTATTTGCATCTCGCTGCGAGCAAATCGCTCACTGAGGCATTGCTGAAATCGGGCGTGACTGCGGTCGCTTATGAGACTATCCAGATTAATAATCGTTTGCCGCTGCTCGAGCCGATGAGCGAGATCGCAGGCCGCATGTCGGTAGTGATGGGCGCGAATTTTCTCGCCAAATACAATGGTGGGAGTGGGGTGTTGCTTGGCGGTGTGCCGGGAGTTTTGCCGGGACGAGTCGTCGTGGTTGGAGGCGGGACTTCCGGTGTAAATGCCGCCCGCATGGCGACCGGTCTTGGCGCGGATGTGACAATACTCGATGTCGATCTCGAGCGGTTGCGCTATCTCGATCTTGCAATGGGAAACACGAACACGCTCTATTCGAGCGAAGCAAACTTGCACGAGTTGGTGGCAGATTGCGATTTACTGATCGGCGCCGTGCTATTGCCCGGAGCAAAGGCTCCAAAGTTAATCACGCGTGCCATGTTGAGAAAAATGAAACCGGGCAGCGTGCTGGTGGATATCTCGATTGATCAAGGCGGTTGTGCCGAAACTTCGCGACCAACCACGCACCTCGATCCGGTTTATGTCGAGGAAGGCGTTACGCACTATTGCGTGGCGAACATGCCCGCCGCTTACGCGCGCACCGCCACACAGGCGCTTACCAACGTTACCTATGGTTACGTGGAATTGCTCGCGGATTTAGGCCTGGAGGGCGCATGCAAGAAACAACCGGCCTTGATTGGCGGAATCAATACGCGCGATGGAGGCCTCACGTGCCGGGCGGTGGCGGAAGCGCATGGCCTCAAAAACGAGGCCCCTCTTTAATCCACGATCATCAGCCATTTGCCGCTGAAAACGAAATTCCGATAGGGCCAAAAACTGCCTTGCTCCGATTAATCAATTAAACCAATATGCCCTTTCAACTACCAC
>QHOM01000309.1 GCA_003218785.1 Verrucomicrobiota bacterium | reverse complement strand
CGCATCCGTCCACAAACGGGCCCATTATTTCCGGAGTAGGAATACCGATTTTGGCAAAGCGCCCTGCCGCAAGTTCCGCCGGATAAAGAAATTTCTGAATGCCTTCGGACAGGAAAACGCCCCCGATCAAAATTCGCACGAGAACCGTCGCCGCGGGTGCATTCGTAAGAAAAAGGCGGCGCACGGTAAGCTAAATCTTCGGCGTAAATTGGGCGAGATCGTAGATGCCGGGGAGGAACGATCTTTCGAAAAGCAGGAAAAAGAACGGTGTCCTCGCGGGCTTCGTGCGGATTGTACATGCGGATGAATTGTTGCATGGAGGCAATGAGCTGTAATCGCTCGGACTCATTTCTAAGGGATTGGAGATTCGCGAATCGCGTCGTCACATCCGTAACGCGGCGTCCGGCCTGATGTTGCGTGCGAAGCACTTTCACCAAGTCCACGAGCTGATTGGCTTTTTCGAACCGCGGGAAAAGAAAATCTTCTTCGAGCTTCTCGTGATAATCTTCGACAAAATAGCGAATGATTCCCGCGGCGTCGGCCAAAGCTTCGGGAGGAAAATCCTGCTTCGCATCGAGCTGGCGCAACGCTTCGCCGTAAATCAAAAGCACGCGCTTTAGTACGCCGTGCTCGCGCATCAAATCTTCTGGCGGACCAACCTCAGCTTCTTGTTCGTCGCCCTTTTTTTCCGTTTCCGCGCCACGAAGCAGCCCGCTGCCCGCTAACGCGACTCCGCTAAAGATAATGCCGCTCTTAAGAAAAACTCTGCGGTTGAAGGGCCGCTCGCCCTCATGTCGATCTTGCATATTTCGCTCGCGGCTACGGTGAATCATAATCGCATTGGGTTCCCGAGTTGGGTGTATTAGGCTGCCAAATCCCTCAGTGCGTCGCTCGGAGAGAACTGCTACAGCGACATCCAGGCAGCCAATGCTGCCAGCTTTTGATCCGCGCGCCACGGCCCGTTCACGGAACGTCGGAGATGGGCGAGCGTTCGTTGGATTTGAGTGCGCGATTGGCGCAGGAGTTTCGACGCGGTTGCGTACGTATCACGCTCGATGAAAATCGCGCACTGAATTCCACGCGATTGTAGAACGGCTTCGAGCGTGGTCCGAAATAAGCGCCCCTCCAAGGCATGGGCGCGAATGTGCGGATTGGCAATAGAGTCGGGATCGATCACGCTTCCAACTACAAGCGCCGCACGACGAATCTTGTAGCCATCATCCGCGCATCGCTTGAGAAGATCGACAACCGATCGTTCTGTAGCTCGGCGCACACCTTGCACGCGGCGCGTCAATTTGGCGGCATTCGTCTCACGAGAATCGAAACAGCCCAGCCCGATTTCACGCGAAATCCGAGTGTCGCGCGTCCTGCTGTCATTTTCGGCAATTATCACTGCATGATGCGAATGGCGAGAACGAGGCTTCAGCGAGATTCGCATTCACGATCTCAGAAACGCGAACTTAACAAGCAACAGACCTGTGACTACGCCGAGAATCGCACCTGAGGGCACAACGTACGGAGCATCCTTCGATTTGAATCCCCCCTTGGCCAGAAAAATTACCAGTGCAAATGCAAGACCATAGAGCAACCCGTATCCAGCTCCGTGCCACCACGCGCTGTTGGTTGTTAACGACATACCCGTTAGAAGGCTCACGAGAATTCCCTTCAAGATCGCCGCGAGAAAAATTTCGGTCTTGAAGGGTTCGCCTGGCGCAAAGAAAATTCCTACACCGTCGATGGCACCGATTATTGCGCCGATCACCACAACGACAATGACGTTCATCTTAGCTTTGCCTTACTTGCTTCACGATTGTCACCGCCGCATGATGTGGATGGCAAGAATGCGGCTTTGATGACGCGCCAGCAGGTAATCGATAAAGTCGCCAATGATCGAGTTTGGCTTGTTACCAAGCTTCGTGACCACACGGCAGATGAGCACACCGGTACGTCCGTGCCATTCCAGATTGATGACGCCATGCGCTTCGCGCGCGCTATGAATTTTGGCCCAGCCATGTGGGCGTCCCGGCCTCTGGTGCTCTGTGGGTACGAGCTTGAATTCCCGCTCGAGCTGCGGATCGCTCATGATCTTGTTGCGCAAAGATCCGCGTCCGCTCGTGATAACTTGAATCACCGTCTGCATTTCACGGCTAGGTTCAGCAGGAAATCGGTTCCTTTGCAATGCTTGTTTAGAACGTCTCCATCGTAGCCACGTCGCCCTGCCTGCCGCGCCGTAGCTTTGAGAAGCCAGGTCGGCCACGCAACCCATGACGGAACACAGGCATGTAGCTTGTGCGGCCTGCGGACATTCTGTTCGCAGGCGCTAATTCAGCAGCGTGCAACGCCGCTGGCCGCACAGACTACAAGTCTATGTTCCAAGCTCCAGCTACAGGAGCGAGCGAAACATGACATAAACATCGACGTATCCTTTTTCCGGATGACGAAACGCCCCCGGCAAGGTGCCGACAATATTGAAACCAAGTTTCTGCCAAAGGTGGATAGCGGATGTGTTCGAAGAAATAACAAAGTTGAATTGCATCGCGCGGAAGCCGAGTCGCCGCGCCCCGCCCAGACAATGCTCGCCCATCCTTCGCCCTACTTGAAGTCCGCGCGTATCAGGCGCAACCATGAAGGCGGCGTTCGCGACATGCGAACCGGGTCCGGTTTGATTCGGCCTTAGAATGTAAGTGCCGACAACGCGCCCATCGTTTTCTGCAACGTAAGTATGCGTGTCGGCTCGAAACCAGTAAGCAAGGGCTTCTCGACGCGACATCTCCGGCTCAAACGCGTAAGTGTCGCCAGTAGCGACGATCGCATGAAAAATATCCCAAATCGCGTCGCGATCCGCTTCCGTTGCTGCGCGTATTTCCAGCACAATTTTTATTAGGAAACGGCGGTGAGTCGCCCCTTGGTGCGCGCACGACAAAAGGGCTTACAGCCTTGATCTGACCTCAAAAGTGACGGGAGTCGTCGGCCCGGCCTCGCTACTCTAGAAAATAAACGTCTGGTTTGTCGCTCACTCCCGCTCTCTGCAACGCCTGACGCAGATCGTCCGAAGCAGCGAACGCTTTCGCCTTGTCGAGATCTTCCGCTGAAAAGAGCAGAATTATTTCATTCGGATCGTCAATGTTACGCAAGAGATGGACCTCTTTTAGCCCGGCCGTCTCCCGTGCCGAAGCATGCTCGTCGTAGACCGGCTTCCATTTGGCGAAGTCAGCGACTTTGGACCGAACCAGCATGTGTACCATGATCAATCTCCTTCCGTTGCCTTCCGTTGCTTTATCT
>QHOM01000091.1 GCA_003218785.1 Verrucomicrobiota bacterium | reverse complement strand
GAACAATCGCCAATCCCGACGAAGGGCGAATGGTCGGTCATTATTGGCTCCGTAATCCCGCGCTGGCGCCGAGCGCGGAATTTCGCGCAGATATCGAACAAACGAACAAACGCATCAAAGAGTTTGCGACGGATCTTCACGCCGGAAAGGTCGGGGCCGAAAATGGAAAACGCTTCGAACACATCCTTCTCATCGGGATCGGCGGCTCGGCGCTCGGGCCACAATTCCTGGCAGACGCGCTGGGATCATGGAACGATCCGATGGACATTGATTTCTTCGATAACACCGATCCGGATGGCTTCGATCGCGTCTTCGACAAGATCGATAAACACCTTTCGCAAACGCTCGTCGTGGTCGTTTCCAAATCTGGTGGGACCAAGGAAACACGAAATGGAATGCTGGAGGCGGAAGCAAAATTCAAAGCAAAAGGGCTTCAATTCAACAGGCACGCTGTCGCTGTGACCGGCGTTGGGAGCGAATTAGACAAATATGCGGAAAAAAATAAATGGCTCGTCCGATTTCCGATGCATGATTGGGTTGGCGGGCGAACTTCGGTGATGAGCGCGGTCGGGCTTCTCCCGATGGCACTGGAAGGCTTTGACATCGACAGTTTCCTCGCTGGCGCAGCGGCAATGGATGAACGGACGCGCATCCCTGATGTGGCGCAAAACGCCGCAATGCTTCTGGCGCTAATGTGGTATTACGCCGGCAATGGCAAAGGTGAAAAGGATATGGTGATCCTCCCCTACAAGGACCGGCTGACGCTGTTCAGCAAATATCTGCAACAACTCGTGATGGAATCGTTGGGAAAAGAAAAGGACCTTGATGGGAAGATTGTGCACCAAGGCATTGCGGTTTACGGCAACAAGGGCTCGACCGATCAACATGCGTACGTGCAACAGTTGCGCGATGGCGTCCTGAATTTTTTCGTGACCTTCATCGAAGTGCAGAAGGATCGTCATGATCCGCGGTTCGAAGTCGAAGATGGAGTCACAAGCGGCGATTACCTTCAGGGCTTTTTGCGCGGGACGCGAAGTGCGCTTTATGAGAGCGGGCGTGAATCAATCACCATTAGCATCCCTGAGGTGAATGCGTTTAACGTTGGCGCGTTAATCGCACTCTATGAGCGTGCGGTGGGCTTCTATGCATCCCTGGTCAATGTCAACGCCTATGATCAACCTGGCGTTGAGGCTGGGAAAACAGCGGCGACCAAATTGTTGCAACTTCAAAAGCAAGTGCGCGAGAAACTCACGACCGGTGCCGGCAAGACCGCCGAAGAAATTGCGCGCTCGATCGATGCGGACCCCGAAGACGTGTTTCATGTGCTGCGGCACCTGGCGAGCAATAATCCGCACGTCCGGATTACAACCGGCGGAGAAATCGTCGACGAGAGGTTTTCAGTCGACAGATAGCAACTTTATGGCAACCGCCGCTCCTCTAAATCGAACCGATGCCTTGGCCGTACCGTGGACGGATGCGGTCCGTTTCATTCGGCAACTCAGCCACGATCTTCGCAATCATTTGAATGCGATCGAGCTGCAGAGCGCTTACATCAGCGAGTGCGAGGCGACTGCAGAAACAAAGGCCGAGATCGATCGCCTTCGTAAAATGCTATCCGGATTAAGATCGGCGCTACAGAAAATTTCGGAGGAACTAGGCGAGCTAGGAACCAATCTAATCGCTTATCGGGCTTCTGATTTTGTCGAAGACTTGCGCAAGACGATTGCACGCGAATTCCAGGACAAAAACGGAGAGATTGACTGGGCCATGGATACAGGCCCGGCAATGTTGCAAATCGATCCAGAACTTTTGCAGCAGGCGTTCATTGAAGTGTTCTCCAATGCTTTTCAGCACGATCGCGGCAAAGGCGCATTGCGGATTGCCTGCAAGATCGACAGAAATCGGCTCGTTTTTACGATTCGCGAGCCGAAAATCCGATTCAAATCATCTACTCACAATTGGGGACGCGAGCCGCTGCGCCACATTACGTGTGGCCATTACGGGCTTGGCCTTTATCGCGTGCGCGCTATCATCGAAGCTCACGGCGGCGACATGCGCGCTCAATATGATGCAACAGGTTCGGAGCTCGTTACTACACTCATTTTACCACTACAGCGTGAGGAAAGTTAAAGCGTCGCGTTTCTTTCGCTTTTTGGTCAACTGGGGCCGGCAGGTGATGCGCAGTATGAGCAACGCGAATCCCTGAAATGAAAACAGAGAACCGCCGCATCCTGATCATTGACGACCAGCGGCCGATTCTCATGACGCTCGAAGCGCTTTTAAAGCGGCATGATTATGAAGTCGACACTGCTCCCACATGGTCTCAAGGATTAACGCTGCTGAAATCCGAATCTCCGGCGCTCCTCTTGCTTGATCTCCAATTACCGGATGCAGACGGATTGGAAGTGCTCGATCAGATTAAAACGGAGTTTCCCGGAACCCAGATTATTATTTTGACAGCGCACGACTCATTGCACAATGCAATCGAATCGATCAAGCGCGGTGCCTACCATTTCATCAGCAAACCATACGCGCCTGAAGAATTGCTCAGTTTGGTCGAGAAAGCCTTGGAAAAACAGTCGCTCGTACAGGAGACGGAAGAACTTCGGGAAAAAACCCAGCAACTCGAGAAGCGTCTGGAAATCGCTGAGACACGGCTCACGCCGATTTTCAAAAGCAAGGTGATGCAAGAGATCGAAGAATTGATAAATACGATGGCGCCGTCGGACGCAAACGTGCTCATCGTAGGGGAAAGTGGTGTGGGCAAGGAAGTCATCGCGAACGTGATTCACGCGCGGAGCCGACGCGCGGGAAAAGCAATGGTGAAGTTAAATTGTGCCGCATTTCCGCAAACGATGATTGAAGGAGAGCTTTTTGGTTATGTGAAGGGGGCATTTACCGGCGCGATGAATGACTTCCCAGGAATGATTGGCGCGGCCGCTGGCGGCACGCTTTTTCTCGATGAAATTTCGGACATGCCGCCGGATCTACAGACGCGTTTTTTGCGCGTGCTGCAGGAGCGTGAGTACCGGCCGCTTGGAAGCACGCGCACCATGAAGGCCGATTTTCGCCTGATCGCTTCGACTAATCGGTCGACCGCTCAGGCACTCTCGGAGAACCGGTTGCGCTCCGATTTGTACTATCGGCTAAACACTTTTCAAATTGAGGTGCCCCCGCTCCGGGAGCGCAGGCAAGACATCCCGCCCTTGATCGCTCTTTTTCTAAAACAGTTTGCTCAACAACTCGGGAAACCTGAGCCGGACATTGCGCCAGATGCGTTTCAAAAGTTGCTCGATTATTCCTGGCCGGGAAATGTCCGGGAATTGCAGAACGCAATCGAATACGCCGTGGTGCTGACGCGGCAGGGTTTGATCGGCGCGAAGGAGCTGCCCACCGAAGTTCAATTGCCGACAGTGCTGCAACAGACAGAACGCGGCGCTCCGCCCCGAACGGGCGTGCAGAGTCTTGATGATGTCGAGCGCAAGACGATTCTTCAGGCGCTCGCGCAATGCCATGGCAACAAAAAGAAGACGGCGGAGCTTCTTGGTATCCAGCGTCCCACGCTCTACAACAAAATGAAGCGCTACGCGATCGAGATCTAAGAAAGTGCCCCGCGATCACAAGAATTGACGCGAAAAAAGCTTCGATCTCGATTCATCTGCGCGCATCCATTCGGCTCCGCTCGGAAGAAGTTTTGCATGGTTCGTGGGCACCTCTGAAATCACTCTGATTCCCGCAATCCTCATTAATACGGCGCTTCGGCGCTAGATCGAGCAGTCTCTTGGTCGATATTAAAATAATGTGGGCCAAGACTTGTTTTAGCATCGCCGGACGCAGCGGCCGGTCCAGCCAGCTCCCTGCGTTTCCTTCTGTTGAGGTGCAAAGAGATTCTGAGCAGAAGCAAACGAAGAAAACGAAGTCGTGTGAACACAATTCAGCGCCGCGAGATGGAGAACGCTTTTCGGTCAAAATGTAATAAGTCGTCGCGGGTTGGTCGCGCGGCATCGCAAAGGACGCATTTTGGATTTTGAATTTTCGACTTAACATTGAGCGGTACAGCAGTCTGCAAAACGCAATCTAAACCGGAAATGGCTACATCCCGGCATCTCGAGCAAGTCCTGGCGCACGCGGCGAATCAGCTCGCCGCCACGGATGCAAGACGCCCGACGGAAGTCCTTCCACTTTACAAAAAATTCCTCAAGGTTGAAGAACACCGCTTGCGACTGAAGCACCAGGCGGGGGGAGGTGGCCGAGAAATCTGCGCGCGGCGGGCTGAGCTTGTTGATGTTTTGTTGCAATACGTTTTCGGAGCTACCGCAACTGCTACTCGCGGAAGCGGGACGTCTTGGACGCCGCTTACGCTGATTGCTCTTGGTGGATATGGCCGTGGCGAGCTCAATCCGTTTAGCGATATCGATGTCATGCTTTTGCACCATCAAGGGACGAGAACAATTTCACCGCATCTCGAGGAAATGGTGCAGCAGGTCCTCTATCTCCTCTGGGACAGTGGCTTCAAGGTCGGACATTCCACGCGTTCGATTAAAGAAGCGATTGTGCAGGCCAATCACGATATGCTCACGAAAACTGCCATGCTCGAGTCGCGGTTCCTCGCCGGCGATGCAAAGCTGGCACAAGAATTTCGAGAGCAATTTCGCTCAAAGTGTGTCGACGGATACGAACGCGAATACGTCGAAATGCGGATGCAAGATCAGGTCGCGCGGCACAAGAAATTCGGCGACAGCGTCTATCTGCAGGAGCCCCATGTAAAGAGCGGATGTGGCGGGCTTCGCGATTATCAAAATCTGCTTTGGATGACCTATTTCAAAGAAGGTTCCCTAAGTACGAACCAGCTCGTGGGAAAAGATTGGCTAAGCGAAAGCGACCAGCGACGGATCGAGACGGCGTACGATTTTCTCCTGCGCTTGCGCACCGATTTGCACTACGCGACTGGGCGCGCGACCGACATTCTGCACATCAGCTTACAGGAACAAATCGCAAAACGTCTCAATTACTCTCCTCGAAATGGGCAACTCCGCAGTGAAGCGCTCATGCGACACTATTACGAGCACACGCGAAACATCTTCCGCGTGACAGAGCGTATTACCGAGCAGTTTGTAAGAGGCCATGTCACGAGCAGGACCCGATCTCTTTTCAGTTTTCTTCCGTTGATACGACCGGATAAAACCCCGATCGGCGACTCCTTTTTTGTCCGTAACAAGCAACTGCACCCGGCGCAGCGCGATCTTTTCCACAAAGACCCTGAGAAGATGATGCGGGCATTTGAGCTCACGCAAGAGCGCGCCTTGGATCTTAGTCCGGAATTGGCGGATCTAATGAGCCGAAGTCTCGGCCAGGTTACCCGCACGTATCAGTATGGACGCGGCCCGCGCGACATCTTTAAAGCGATTCTGTCGCGAAAAGGGGAAGTGGGTCGCGTTCTCCGAATGATGCATCGGGTCGATTTCCTGGGACGATACATTCCCGAATTCGGCCAGCTCACCTGCCTCGTGCAACATGAGTTTCTGCATCGTTATACGGCCGACGAGCATACGCTGGTATGTATCGACAAACTCGATGCGCTGGCGAGAACGGATGATCCAAAGTTGACCGCTTATCGCAAGATTTTTGAAAGACTCGAAGATCCATTCGTTCTCTACCTCGCCCTGCTTTTGCACGATAGTGGCAAAGCCATTGTTGGCGCGCGGCTACACTCTGAAGCGAGCGCGCTGTTCGCCCAACGCGTTGCCACACGCCTGCGGTTATCACCCGAGCAGCGCAAGTCGCTCATCCTGCTGGTGGACCATCACCTCACGCTCTCCAGAATTGCGCAACAGAGAAATCTTGATGACCCCGCCACGGTCGCGGAATTGGCCGGCATCGTGAAGAATCAGAAAAACCTGAACGCATTGATGCTGCTTACCCTGGCTGACGGTCAGGGGACAAGCGCAGAGGCATGGTCGGATTGGAAAGAATCTCTTGTCTGGGAATCGTTTTACGAGACCTCCCGCTATCTGGCGGACCAAAAGTCTTATTATGAACAAACGAGAATCGAGCGCGAAAGCCTGCAGGTTTCGGTGGCCGAAAATCTTTCGCCTGATTACGCCGATGAAATCGATGCGCACTTCGAATTCATGCCAGACAATTATTTTCGCGGCAGCGATCTACCCGAAATTATTGAGCACCTGAAACTGTTCCGCGTGCTCCTTGAGAACCTCTCCAGACAAGGGGAGCATCCGCTGGCTCCAGCGTTTAAATGGAAGGCACTCTCCGAACAAGGGCACACTGTTGTCAGCTTCTGCACGTGGGAGCGTGAGCGGTTGCTGGCCAGAATTGCCGGATCATTTTCGGTTGTGCCGATTAATATCTTGAGCGCCGATGTTTTTCCACGGGGAGACAACGTTGTACTCGGCATTTTTCGCGTGTGCGACACTAGAATTTCGACTTTCTGCCGCTAATCGAAAAAGCGAAGCGTCAGAGCCGTCACGGTCTCACGCCAGGAATTGACTTTCCAACGCGCATTGCCCTGGATAACAAAACACATCCGACTTACACGCTAATCGAGATCCAGGCTCCGGACCGGCTCGGCTTACTTTACGATATTCTGACATGCCTTGATCACGAAGGTGTTTCGATCGCGCTGTCTCGTATTAACACACAGGATGGCGCAGCCATTGATACTGTGTACGTCGTGGATCGCTCCACGCACGCTAAGATTGCCGACTCGCACCGCATCACGGCGATCCAGGAACATCTTCAGGGTGCAATTCTTGGTGAAGGCGCTGCTAAATCAAAGTAAATAAACAAAGGCGAGCGCCCATCGCTTCTGCCGCTCATTGTTTTTGATTTTATGAACGTGCTAATTCTCGCGGCAGGCTACGCAACACGCCTTTATCCGCTGACGCTCGACAGGGCAAAGCCGCTGCTCGTCGTCGGAGGCAAACCGATTATTGAATGGGTCGTGGGCAACTTCGTGGATGTTCCAGATCTGGAGACGATTTACGTCGTGACGAACGACCGGTTCGCATCGGATTTCCAAGCGTGGAGCGAGCGCTACTGTGATCGACAGCCAAAGTTCAAATTCAAAATCATCAACGACGGCTCCAAAAGCGACGAAGATAAGCTGGGCGCGATTGGAGATATCAATTTCGCCGTTACCCGGGAGAACCTGACCAGGAGCGACTTGCTAATTATTGCGGGCGACAACTTGTTTACTGAATCGCTAACTGGCTTCGTCGCCCGCGCGAAAGAAACCGAAGCGACAGTTGCCGTTTACGACGTCGGCGACGCTGAAGCGATTAAGAAGTACGGGAATATCGCGGTTGACGCTGACGGGATCATCACCTACTTCGAGGAAAAGCCGGAGAAACCTAGGGGAACGCTGGCCGCGATCGCGCTTTATTATTACTCCCCTGAAATGCTTTCCCTTTTAACGACATATCTCGCTGCCGGCAATAATCCCGATCAGCCGGGACGCTTTGTGCAATGGCTCTACACGCGCAAACCCGTGAAGACGTTCCAGATCAATGGCAAATGGCTCGATATCGGAAGCAAAGAGACGCTGGAGAAAGCGAACAAAATTCTCGGAAAGACCAAAATCTGATTGCCGAATTGGTGTGGAGTTCGAATGACAAATGACGAATGTCTAATGACGAAGGAATGATGAAATCCGAATGCCGAAAACAAGCACGCCAGCGCCTTTGTCATTCGCGATTCGTGCCTTGTCATTTTATTCGCCCTTCATCGAATTCGATCAGATCGAAATAAGTCCCAATATCTTTGCGTCCTTCGCCTCCCGCTTCTTTCAGAAAATGGAGAAAACGCGCCCTTTTCGCGGCGGTGTCGGGATGACGAGATATCATCGCGTGGTTCCACCGTTCGATTGCTTCCGGGGAATGTCTCGCTCCGTTTTCCTGCACCCAGTTTAGAATTGCGCGATCGTCATCGAGTTTGTTGGCGATCTCTTCAAATGCATCGCCGTCGATTTTTAGAAACGCCAGCAAATGCTTATCAAAGCCAACAGTTTTATAATTGTAGCCATCGAGCAGCCTTTTGCGATGAAGTCTGGCCTTGTCGATTAAACGCGGCAGATGCACGTAGCCGCCAAGCTTTTGGTACGGACTGCGTGGATGCAGTCTTCGCATTGAGATGAACGCTTTAGGTCGCCGGCACACGCTGGGGTGCAGCTCCCGAAATATCGGCCTCCGGCATGCTCTCGGCCACCGGTTTTTGTTCTGGCAATAATTCCCCCTGTGCAAGATTGGCTTGGCCGATCACCAGCAGGCCGGAAAACATCCCGCCCTTTTCGACTGTGATTGCCTTGGCGGTAACATCGCCTTCAAGTGAGCCCTTTTTGTGAACGGCAACCATTGTTTGAGCAATAATTTCACCCGACATCTTTCCCTTGATTTCGATGGTTCCAACCCGGACCCGCCTAAAGCAGTGAATATCGGCTTTACGTTTGACGATTACATGTCGAGCGCTAAGACTCCCGGGAATTTTTCCCGAAAAATTGATCGTCGCGGTGTCGTCACAATGCAGATTGCCGCGCAGCCGGCCTTCTATTAAAGCAGATCGGCAAATCACGCCACTACTGCTCAGGTCGCCTTTGGCCGTGAGGTGCACGTCGCCTCGCGTTCGAATCGTTCGACTGAATCCGCCGGTGATTTTGTAATCGCGAAGATCAATATGCGCGCTGCATGCTGGGCAGATTGTCGACGTCGCGGCGCCGCAGACCTGCTGTTTCCGATTACATTCGAAACACTCGATAATCGAGCTGCGTTGCCGCTTCCAAAAATCCTCAAATCTGTGAAGGATGGAGGAATTCTCTAACGCGGGCGCTTCTTCTTTTGCATGCAGCTTCAGTTCAGGTTTCGGCGCAAATGGAGAAAAATAATGACCGCATTGGCGACAGATCGAGCTTTTGGCCGCCGCATATTCCATCTGCTTGAACCCACAGTGCGGGCATTCCACACTGATCTTAGCAGGCGACGTATTGGCCACTGGATGCTAAACCGAGACCCTTCCTTATCCGCGCCCTCCAAAGGTTGCCTTGACTGGCTCATCGTGCCGAACAACTTCCGGGCGGGTCGACGCTGACTTTGCAGGGATCGTTCCGCTGGTGACTTCCGATTTGCCGATAAAAGTCGCTCCCTCTTCAATGATCAGACGCGCCGCTTTCAAGTCTCCTTGCAACGTGCACTTCGATTTTAGTTCGCATCGCTCGGCTACCGTAATATTGCCGTGCACCTTGCCGTACACCGTGATCGACTTCGTTTTTATCTCGCCGCGAATGTCAGCGTTCTCACCGATGGTCAAGACGCCGTCTGAATTGATCTCCCCTTCGACCTTGCCGTCTATGAGAAGTTCTTTTTGAAATTTTATTGAGCCCTTAATCTCGACGTCGCTCGAGAGGATGTCCTTGCCAGAGTGTTCAGCCATAATTTTTTGATAGTTAGTTGATGGTAGTGATGTTCCTGGTTCGTCGCGGTAAGCAACACGGTTATCTTCATCCGCGTCCGAGCTTGGCGATCCTACTACGACCGGCGGCATCGGTTTTTGCGGAATGAATCTTTTCAGCATTCGTTATTATTGTGACGCTCAGCGACCCTGTCAACGGATTCTCGCAGGAAGAGACACTTTTTATCGTTCAACGGTTCGGTAAAGCTTCCCGGCCCCATTCTGCGCCGAAAAAACCAGGAACCGCGGCGCTTGGGCCGGTGTTCTATCCAGCACGAAGCAGACCGCGTGCTGAGGCACTGCCAAATCCAAGATCGCGGAGGAATTCTGCGCCACGCGTTCGGAATCGTACACAATCACCCAAGCGACTCTGTGATGCTCCAGAATCTCACGGGCCGTTCGCCAATCTTCAGCCAGAAAGAAGCGTACGCTGTCCGCGATTCCCGACAGGCTCTCATGCGAGCTTCCAGCCACGCCAGGCTGTCCCGACCAATATGCGATCGCCGGCGAAAGCCACCACGGCGCAAGAAACGGGCGCGTCTCGGACGATTGCAAATCGATTGCCAGGTCGCGCGACTGCACAGATTCGTTCCGCTGTTCGATTCGGTGGGTGTATTCCGCTTCGTCTGGCCAGAGTCGTGTGTCCCAATCCCGCAGGATCGGAAATATCGACAATGTAAAAGCGATCCAAACCGCCGCGCGCGATTTGATCGGCTCGAGCAAAGCCGGAAGCGCAATCGCAAAAATCAGAAAGAAAAAATACGCCCAGCGTGCCTGCCAAATCGTCAGCAAGTAAGTCGTGACAAGAAGAGCAAGAACAAAGATTGGTGCGGTGCGACCGCCGGGCGCGCCGACTTCTCGTTTCCGAACGCCAAACCAAATAAGAAACGGGGCGACGAGAAACAAGTACCCGCCCCAGCGCAACCAGATCGGATTTGCCGGCCAGACGTGTGCGAGTTCGCCAATGGTCCGTGCCCAGTTTTCGAAAAGCTCGCCGGAATGAAAGATCGAGAATGACGGAATGCGCCGCTCGATTGCAAACGCAAGGGCCACGATTACTGCAAACAGAATCCTGCCTGCGCGGCGCTGTTTGCCAAAAAGAAGTTGTCGATCTTGTACGGCACCAAGGAAGACAAAGAGGAAGACCAAGATCAGCGGTTCATAAAGTGACACCCAGAGCGCGAAGCTCCAAGCCATTCCGCTTACGATGCCCCATTTTGTAGAGTGTTCGAATTGCAGTGTCCATTCCGCGCAAATCGCGACCGTGACCAGCAAGATCAACAGTGACTGATGATCAGGTCGTCCGAGCTCCGTCCCCTTCACGAGAACGGGGCTGATGGCGTAAAGAATCAGTGCCGCCCAACGATACCGGAACTTCATACGGCGCGACCACCACCACAGAAACCAACCTCCAAACAGCGCCAGCAGCGGCGAGATCAGCGCGCCGGCTAAATCGATTCCGTGTACGGTGAAGGGTTTTAGCACGACCGCTAACGCAAGAATCAGGTAGTCGAACGGCGCTGTCGTATGCGGAGTTGTTCCTTGCGGAAAATTTTCGAAGTCATGATAACGCACGATTAGCCCCGGCTTTTTCTCGCACATCCGCACCCGCGTCATCCGCGCATAACAATCCGCGTCACTGAAATAAACGTTCCCGGCGACGAAAACGTCCTGGTAATTCGCACAACGCGCCGCCAGAATCAGCGCGCTCAACAAAACGATTTCGATCAAGAGGCCGATTGCCCGTATCACGGTTCCATCCCAAGTCCGCGATTCGGATTGCGCAATCTAAAATTTCAGCGCAACTGCGATCGCGCTGTCGGCGACAGTCTCAATATTTCTTGAGCTATGTTCCGATGAATCGTGAGCTCGTCCAAGACTTCGTCGCGCCACTTTGGAGATTGAGCCAGAGCTGCAAGATATCGATCGCAGGTCGCCTGATTACCGAAACGCGCGAACCAAATAACAACGTTCTCTCCTTTTCGCACGGGCAATGCCGGAAACGTGTTCTCGCTATTTTCCGTCACGAAAGACGCGAGAATCGCGGCGCCTGCTTCCGCCAGAACCGGTTTCATCACCCGTTCAAAAAAATCGATGAAGCCCGAATTAACCGGCGCATCAAAATAATAGATTGTTCCAATAACGACTCCGCTGCGAATCTCTTTACTTCCGCGAGGAGAACGGTTGCTCGTTTCGAGTGCAAACCCAGAATCCGCACGCGTTGGACGCAAGAGAAATACGTTATCTGAATCAATCATCGTCGCATTTGCAGTCTCGCGATGCGCCTTCCAAACCGGCCCGCCGTAGAAGGCCTGCAATGCTGCCGCACGACTCGCCATGTCTTGAAACCCTCTGAGCCAAACGAATCTATCGGGATCATCAAGATCGCGAAATTGGCCGAGAATATTCATTGCCAGTGTTTCCTGTGGTTCGATGAATTCACGATCGAACAGATCGATCAACACATCACGTTTTCCGTGGTGAAGCGTGTATTGCCTCAGTTCAACGATCGGACAACAGGTCTGCATTTGGTAGCATTCGCCCTTCGCGGTTTGGTCATGACGTGCCACGCGTACTTGATTTCGAGATTGCCGCAAGTTCAAAAAAAATTCGCCTTTGGCAAAACTTCGGCGTCACAGCCGGCGTGATAGCCTTCGCTTTTCGCTGCGCCCGGAGCGAAGGCTGGGCCCGCCAGGATTCGAACCTGGGACCAAGGGATTATGAGTCCCCTGCTCTAACCGCTGAGCTACAGGCCCATTTACCTATGAAAACATATGAAGCTGCGTCTCTATAGCCAACTTCGATTGACGCCATATTGACATTATTACGGGCTTTCTGCGACAATTCCCCGAACCATGAAACGCGCCAAACTTGCAGTTCGCCCATATCGCCACAGTAAGACACATCCATATTATCTCCTAAACGAGCTTCCGTCCTCAACCTCGCCAGCATACCAACCTGTGAAAACAACCGCAAAAACCACCGACTCCCGCACCTTTTCGCGCGCCATCAGATGCTTCTTCACCGCTGGCTTCCTGCCGGCCGTTATCTTGATCCTGCCGATGCGCACCGGCTACGCTGGAGTCGACGCCACCCGGGTCGCCGGCGGCTTTAGCGCACCGCTCTACGTGACTGCACCTCCCGGTGATACCAGCCGGCTCTTCGTCGTGCAACAGTCGGGACAAATCAAAATCATCAATCTCCCCTCGCGCACAGTGAACGCGACGCCTTTTCTCGATATCTCGGGCGAGGTCAATTTTAGCGGCGAAGAAGGTTTGCTCGGCCTGGCTTTTGATCCGAACTACGCATCGAACGGCCGCTTCTACATCAACTACAGTGCGCCGGGTGGATCGTTCGGCGCCGGTGTGAGCCACACGGCTGAGTTCCTCGTGTCAGCCGATCCCGACATCGCCGATCCCACAAGCGAGGCCACGCTCTTCACCTACGATAAGCCGCAGAACAATCACAACGGCGGTTGGGTCGGATTCAGTCCGCGTGCCGGGGACGAAGGAAATCTTTACATTTCAACCGGCGACGGCGGTAGCGCCAACGACGCAGGCCCAGGTCACATCGAGCCTGGCGGCAACGCGCTGAACACGACAACACTGATGGGTAAAATGTTGCGTATCCACATCGAAGACACCTATGGCACCTACTCGATTCCGCCTGATAATCCGTTCTTTGGATCAAACACCGACAAACAGGAGATCTTCTGCTGGGGTTTGCGCAATCCCTGGCGCAACAGCTTCGATCGCGGGAACGGCACAATGTTTATCGGTGATGTCGGACAGGACACGCGGGAAGAAATCGATGTGCAAAAAACCTCCAACCCCGGTGGCGGCCAAGACTACGGCTGGCGTGTGCGCGAAGGCTTTATTCAGAATCCTGCTTACCCCCATGATCCGCCGCCGCCCGACGCAGTCGATCCAATTTTCGATTATCCGCACACGACGGGTCAGTGCATTATCGGTGGTTATGTCTATCGCGGGAGTCGGATTCCGTTGTTAAGCGGGATCTATGTGTTCGCCGATTATCTCGGACCGGAAGGTGGTAACGATACCGGAAGAATTTGGATCTTCCGCTATAACGGCCGGAGCGTGTCCGGATTCCGGGATATCACCTCGCAGTTGTTTCCGACGCGCGTTGGTAATTTCCCGTTGAACAACCCATCCTCGTTAGGCGAAGACGCCAGCGGCGAACTCTACATCTGCGACATCGGCAACGGAAATATCTACAAAATCATCCCCGCACGTTGAGCTTTTAGTTTTTTCTTATCGCAGGGGCATGCTCCCGCGCGTAACCGGCTAGGCAATTGATGTCGATCGCCCCTACCCGCGCGTCCTCACACATCAGTTTCTTCCATTCCGAGCCGAGTCGAGGAAGCTCATTATTAACAGTAATCCCGCAGCAACGGGAGGCTGACGCTCGACGTGACAAAATGGAACAGCCGGGGGGGTACACTGGTTCGCAATCAGCTGTCACGCTTTTCCGCGGCGGCCATCAAAGCGCTTCTCTTCCATTGTATCGAAAGATTTTAATATTGACAGGTTGGCGAGACTTTTTGCAAGGTTTTCGAGAAATCAAGGCCTGAATCTGGGAGAGGGCGCTTCTCCCGACAGTTTCTTTCCCTCGTTCAGACTTGGGCAGTCGCAACAATTAACCA
>QHOM01000321.1 GCA_003218785.1 Verrucomicrobiota bacterium | reverse complement strand
CAAAACGCGGGGCCATGGTGATTGTTGATCCAAACAACGGCGACATTCTCGCGCTGGCTTCCTGGCCCACCTATGATCCCAATCTCTTCGTTCCATCGATTTCGGCCGAGCAACTCAAAGCGTTGCAAGACGACCCGGACATTCCGCTTCTGCCACGAGCGTATCGTTCATCGTATCCACCTGGATCAACCTTCAAGATTGCGGTAGGCATTGCTGCGCTGGAAAGCCATGCAGTTTATCGTGACGATCGATACGAATGCGTGCCGTCAATTCAAATTGGCAACGTCACTTTCCACAATTGGAAAAAGGGCGATCGCGGCTCGCTAAACTTTGTCCAGGCGCTCACCGAATCGTGCGACACCTGGTTTTATCAAGTTGGCATCAAGACCGGTGCGGGGCCGATCATCGACTGGGCGTTGAAACTAGGTTTCGGCGCGAAGTGCGGGATTCCGCTGCGTAGTGAGGCGGAAGGCCGGATTCCGAACGACCAATACATGAAGGCAACGCATGGCCGCAAGCTGCTCAACGGCGATATTGCAAACATGTCGATCGGCCAGGGCGACACGCAGGTCACTCCGCTGCAAATGGCTCAGGCGATGGGTATCGTCGCCAATGGCGGAACGTTATATCAAACACGACTGGTCCAACAGGTGCAGACATTCGATAACCAAATCGTGACCGCGTACCAAGTGCGCGCCAAAAGAACCCTCGACCTCTCGTCCGAAACACTGGACCAATTGCGCGCTGGAATGATCAATGTCGTGAATGGCGCAGGCGGCACTGCGCATCAGGCTAGTCTCGACAATGTCGAAGTCGCAGGAAAAACCGGCACTGCGCAATGGGGACCAAAAAATAAAGAACGCACCGCAGCGTGGTTCGCCGGATTTTTGCCTGCCGATCAACCTCGCTACGCGTTTGCGGCTGTTTACGAGGGCGATGTCGGCAGCAAGGTTCATGGTGGTTCCGCGACTGCGCCAATGATCGCAGATGTGTTCAAGGAAATTTATCAGGGTGAGAAGACGAATCAGATTAGCTGTAGCCGCCGCTCTGTGAGCGGCGCAATGCACGCGTCTTTGCAAAATCGGCGTCTCGCTTCGCACAGCGAAGCGGTTACAATTACACGGCCGCCGTTTCTTTCGGCAGCTCCATTGTTCCCTTGAACTTCGGTGGTTCTTCTTCGATTCCGAAGTTGTCGGAATAGAGCTCGTCAATCTTCACCATGTCGTCGTTGGTGAGCGGCAGAGTATCAGGTGCCTTTGCGAACTCGACCAGCTGTTCTTCGTTGTAAATGTTCGGCAACGTCGAAGCCACGCGATCGTCCCCGAGCAACCATTGCAATGCCGCCTGACCAAGCGTGCGCTTTGAATTTTCAAGGAAACGTAATTGTTCGACCTTCTTGATCCCGTTCAGCAACCAACTGCGCGGACGATGGCTGCGATGATCGGTCGGCGGGAACGTCGTCTCCGCAGTGTATTTTCCTTCGAGCATTCCGGACGAATGAGTCACCCGGATGAGAAACATTGTGTCTTTGCTGGCGTCGATCGCGGCATCGTGAAAGACGCGCGCGGGATGCTGCTCGAGCATGTTGTAGATGTGTTGCACGCTGGTCATGTTGCGTTCGCGAATGCAATTCACTCCCTCATATAGCCAGCCGATCGCCGGCCCCAGCGCAATGCCGTAGTACCGAACTTTTCCGGCGGATTTTAATTTCTCGAGCGCTGTCCAGAGCGCGTCGTCATAAACCTGTTCCATCCGGATGTTGTGAAGCTGAAGAAGATCGATCCGATCCGTCTTCAATCGGTTCAGTGCTGCATCCGTCGCGCGTGTCACTGCTTCCGGAGAAAAATCCTGCGGAATTTCGCGCTGGCCGCGTCCGCGCGCTTCTCCGTGATGCACGAAATCATAGCCGACTTTGGTCGCGATCACGATTTCATCCCGCTGGTTTGGGAACGCTTTGGCGATCAATTCTTCGCTCAATCCATTGCCGTATGTATCGGCGGCGTCGAACAACGTGATGCCTAGGTCGAACGCCTTGTGCATGAGGGCAATCGCTTCGCCCTCGGTAAAGTTCCCCCACCAACCAGTGGAAATTGTCCACAGCCCGAAACCCACTTCGCTAACCGTCAGATCGGTATTCTCGTAAATGCGGAAGCGCATACCACATGATAGCAGGACACACTCCGGCCGCGCAAGTAACCGCGAATCTCACTCTGCTTTTGTCATTCCGAGCGAAGTCGAGGAATCTCTTACTATTCCTGATCACGACATCGGATGAAATAATGGGAGCGAGGTAGGGGCGATTGACCCAATCGCGTCAAGGCGTGCGCCAACATCGGCGCACGCCGAATTTTGATCGCGAATTTTCCGACAGCTCGTCTCAGCGGCTTTTTACGAATACACGCTCGGACGATTTGCAGTTGCGATCAGAGCGGAGTCGTTCTTACGTGGGCAATTATGGCGGGCAAGTAAGCGCCGGGCAATTGCCTGGAGCCGGTTTATCGATCCTTCGAGGCTGGCCCGCTGGGACAATTTGGACTACGACAGTTTTGGCCTCTGCGGCCGTGTTGTTAACGATATTGTGTATGTCCCCGCAGCCTATATCAGTGAAGCTCTGGCCTACTGTGTAGGTCTTAGGCGTGCAGGTGCGGTCGGCGGCGTCGTAGACCGTGAGGGTTCCCTCTATCACTGTGATCAAACTGGGACCGGGATGGGTATGCCACCCAGTTCGACCACCGGGCTGCCAGGTATTTTGGACCACGTAGAGGTCCGAGTCGCCTTTCACCTTCATCTCCAGCTCCCATTTGGGGATCTCACTCTCGCACCCCAAGTCGAGCAAGCCGGACGCGTAGTGGCCCGCCGACACAGGGGCTAAAAGGTTGCTAGATGTAAAACCGCACGACGGCGTTGCGCGGGCCGGCGCGACGACGACGACGAGCCCCAGCGCGATGAGAAGTGGCAGAATTGGTATTTTTTTAAACTGAATTAGCGGATTCATGGTTCTTCCTTTCTTTTGGTTTCGCGGTTTTTC
>QHOM01000320.1 GCA_003218785.1 Verrucomicrobiota bacterium | reverse complement strand
TTGACAAGAAAATTTGCATTGCGAACGCGATCCAGAGGAGCGCGATAGTCCAGCCCGCGACCGGACCTGGAACCATGCGGTTGAGGCCGATTGTCGCGAGCACGATCAGCATGATCCCGGTGTAAGCGAATGTGTGGATATGAAGCGCGTAAATGAGGTGGTCGATGTAAAAAATGTGCCGCCGGATATACAGAATTTTCAGGACGAACGCGAACAGCGGGATGCAGCAAAGCATCATGTAAGGCAGGTTGCTGAAGAGCGTCGCGATAAACAGCCCCATCTTTGTTCCATGCTCACCCATCTTTTCCTTGGCTCGCGCTTCGATCCAGCGCTCGAAGGGAGTTGTGGATTTCGCTTGGTCAAAAGCTACAAACGGTCGCTCGCCTATTTTCCCATATTCGTGCCTCTGCTTATCGGTTCCCGGCGCAGGTGGAGGCGAAGACGAGTTCGTTGAAGGCGACGGAGCGGTCGGAGTCGTAGGTTCCTGCAATAATGTCTCCAATTCCTCTCGTGCTGCGGGCGGCAAATCTCCTTTCTTTAAATCGGCTTCGAACTCGGCGCGATCTTTTGGACCGAGTTTGCCCGGTTCGAGATGAAGCCCTTTTGCCCCATAATTCACGGCAAAGAAAAAGAGAATGCTGGCCAGCAGATAAAGCCGCAGCGGATTCACATAACGCACGCGATGCCCGGCGAGAAACTGATTCGTCAGTTTCCATGGGCGAACGAGGAGGAGGCCTATTGTTGCGAAAAACTTCGAGTCCCAATTCAGAAACTCGTCGAGAAGATCGGCGATTACATGCCGGAACGAACGCCGATAATCAATTGCCGGTTGGCCGCATTGCGCGCACCAATGTCCTTGCAGTTGCGCTCCGCAATTCTCGCAATGCGTGAGCGGTGGGCGCTGCGTTTTTCGTCGGCCAAAAACGCGTCTCCGACGGGGTGGTGCTTGTTCAATCGCCGAGACTACCGTATCGCCCAAAACAAGCTTTGTTACTTCATTGGCCACGTTGAGAGTTTAGGAAAACCGGATGCGGTGGTCTATTCGGAATGTGGGCGCTCTCCTTCCAGCCGGTACCTCGAACCATGAGGCGAGATGCCTGATTGTCCCATAGCCTCGCCGCAGCGAGTCCGTCCGATGACGGACAAGATGGCTGTGCGACGAAAAGCATTGACCGCACAGAGGGCGCGATGACACGATTTCCGCCCTACGTGGCGTCTCAAATTCTAAGAACGAAAAGTCCGGATCGCTTGATGGCCGAAGCGGCTGCGCCTGAGCGGCAACTGAAGCGCGCACTTTCTGCGTTCGATCTTACCTGCATCGGCATCGGGGCTATTATCGGCGCGGGAATTTTCGCGCTGGCAGGAACCGCAGCGGCTGGTGAGCAAATAGAGGCATCAATCTGGAAAACACCGGTCCTGAATTTCATCATATCGTATCTCACGCACGTCGACCTGGTGTTTGGCCGGCCGGGCGCGGGGCCGGCGGTTATGCTTTCTTTTGTGGTGGCAGCGGTTGCATGCGGATTCGCGGCGCTTTGTTACGCCGATCTCGCTTCGATGATTCGGCAACATGGCGGTAGCGGTCGGCTGGTCTGGGTACTTCGTTAAACTGTGCGGGAGCCTCTTTGGTCTTAAATTTCCCCTTTGGCTGGTGAGCGATTACCGAACGGCGAGCGATCTCTCGTCCACGGGAGGTGAGGCGCTCAATAATTACTCCTCGACTACGTTGCCGGTCATTGCCGGCCACCCCATCGCTCTTGACTTGCCGGCGCTTCTCATCGTTGCAGCCGTGACTGTGCTTTTGATCTATGGCATTCGGGAGAGCGCGCGCACGAACACTGCCATTGTCGTCACTAAGGTTGCAGTCGTCGTCTTTGTCATAGCGTTCGGCGCGTTCATGGTTCACCCGACCAATTGGCATCCGTTTCTCCCGAAAGGGATCGGCGGCATGATGAGCGGCGCAGCGATAGTCTTTTTCGCCTTCATCGGATTCGATGCTGTCTCGACTACGGCCGAGGAAACCAGAAATCCGCAACGTGATATGCCGATCGGAATCATCGCCAGTCTCATTATTTGTACGCTGCTCTATGTCTTGATGGCAGCGGTCCTCACCGGCATGAGAAAATACACAACCTATTTCGGCGATTCGGCCGCGGTCGCGACGGCCTTCGCTGGCCGGCCCTGGGCGCAAGCGCTCATCAGTGCCGGAGCGCTCGCTGGTCTTACTTCGGTGCTGCTGGTTTTCCAACTCGGCCAGCCTCGCATCTTCATGGCCATGGCACGCGACGGACTGCTGCCGCAATATTTCGCAAAAATTCACCCGCGGTTCCGCACACCGTACATCACGACAATTTGGACCGGCGTCGCTGTCGGCGCCGTCGCCATGCTTACAGACATCGGCTCACTTGCCGATCTGACCAACATCGGAACGCTTTTTGCCTTCGTTCTCGTTTGCCTCGGCGTGATTATTTTACGGCGTAAAGAGACCAACCGGCCTCGGCCGTTTCGTGTTCCGTTGGTTCCGTTGTTCCCGCTTCTCGGCGTGTTCCTTTGCGTCGTACTGATGCTGAGCCTGCCGCTGGAAACATGGGGACGCTTCTTTATCTGGCTCATCATCGGCTTGTCGATCTATTTTCTTTACAGCGTGCGTCACAGTAAATTGCGCCATGGTATCGACGTGGGACCGACCGAAGACATTCCCCCACCGATCGTCAAGACGTAAGGTCGATAAGAACTCTCTTTCACTACGCTGCTCGGCCGTGGGCAACTTTGTCGTCCACTTCCGTTGCCGTGAAAAAATTCCTATGTCGGTTGTTGCTTGGACTTGTCTGTGTCGCGCACATTCATGCTGAATCCGCGCACGTCGCCGTGCCGCCAGCAGGAAAGCTTTATCACGGCTTCTATTGGGGCGGCATTGGAACCGATGAACATGATCCAACTGAGCACGATGTTACGCCCAACGACGTCGCACAGTACGAACAAGCAATCGGCAAGCGAACCGCATGGATCTATTTCTCCGACAACTGGTTTGAATCGCGAAAATTTCCAGCCGCGATGTGCAGCTGGATCCGTGAGCTCAAGAAAATTCCGTACGTCCGGCTGATGCTTCGTTCCACTGTAGATCAAAGGCATTCGGAGAAAACTTTTTCGCTTCAGAAAATTATCGCTGGCGATTTCGATGCTGATCTTCGCGCCTGG
>QHOM01000324.1 GCA_003218785.1 Verrucomicrobiota bacterium | reverse complement strand
GCAGGCCGATGATCCCCTCTGCCTCGAGGTCCTTGCCCAAAGCGGATTCGCAGGAACTAAGTACCACCAGGTCGGCTGAGAGCCTCAATTTGTAAATGTCTCCCAGGCGCAAATAGCCATCCTGTTTTCGTCCCTTTCTATCTATTAATGACAAGATCAGACCAGACATTTCAGGCTGGCGGGGGTCCACGACCCCATGAGTCGCAAAATGAACCAACCGAAATCGCGTGAGACCGTCCCTAAGAACAAAGTCCCGGCTGGCCGAGAAGTCCAGGGCGACGTGCACGGCTTGGGAATCTCGTGACTGGAGGGCGTTTGCAATTGCATTGGCTTCGTCACGGGATGCCTGTAACCGGGGAATATATTGTGAACCCTGCGTGTCACGAATGGCCCTGGTTAAGGCCGCTGGCCGCTCCTGCTGGCCATTGTCGTGACCTCGGTTTGTCGATACTCGTGGATCATCTTGTTCGAAAACCGGATCTGCAAGAATTACCGCAGTGGCTGTAGGGGGCGCCCTCTTTGACGTCGTCTTTCTCAGCGTCCCGAGCACGGATGCTGAAGGCAGGATGTCTACCTCGTAACGATTAACCAAAAGTTGTTCGCTCATTCCAGGTAGAGGAACGGGAAGCGCAGCAAACGGCACGTATTGAAGGGACCCGTCAGGGACTATGAGGACGCGCTTTGCCCGCGCCAGGACGATGGGGCCAAGCAGCATTCGTGATAGTTGGCGGGCATACACTTTGTATGATTGTTCCTGCCCGCGGACTCTTGCCTGGTAGTCGCTTGCGCTCTCTCCCGCTCTCAACTGAGGAGGAACGAGCGTCTTGCGAAAACTCTCCACCAATTTCCTGATTCGCTCTGATTGCGGCAGCTCATGCACCGCGACGTGGCCGTGCTCTATTACCCACGCGTAACTTTTCTCATCCCCGAGCGCATATTCCAGCAAGACTGTGTCCCCGGCTTCAATCTCCGCCTGCACCTCCTTCAGCGTCAGAGTCAAAGACGCAGGTTCTGCCGCCTGCCCTGGAGTTGCAACGTCCAGGTGTGATCGCGCCTGCAACTGTCTTTGCAGGAGTTCCTCACAGGGCGCCTCTTGGCTGGATGTCGTGAGCAGGTCTAACAAAGATCGGGCCCTGCTCCTCTCAGAGGCGTCGAAGGCCTTCTCAGCCAAACAGCGGCCCGGTTCGTGTTGGTTGAGCAACAGATCGTGACCCGCTGCTTCTCGACAATATCAATCGTCTTTTCGATGGCCGACTTCGCTTCCTCCAACCGGTTCAGCCGCAGATAGGCACGGGCAAGCTCGTACTGTATTTTGGCAATTTCTTCGATTTGGCCGGTCTCTTCCCTCAGCGCATTTGCACGTTCCAATGAAGCGATGGCTTGGGAGTACCTGCCGCGCTTGGCCTGTAGGCGTCCCAGGCGGATTAGAATATCGCCCTCGCCATAGAGGTGGTCGACTGCACGGAACGTTTCGAGCGAGCGGCGGTAGAATGCTTCCGCTTGTGCAGGTCTGTTTTGTGCTTCATAAGCGGCCGCCATGTCCGCCAGGGAATCCGACACCTTCACCGGGTCGCCCGCCCGACGTGCAAGACGTAGCTCCGCCACGTAGAGTGGCAAAAGCAGTTTGTAATTTTTCATGGTGGTCAGAGCCTTGCCCATGCCAGTAATTGCTTCAAGCTCCCCCACCATGTCATGAACACTGGCAAAAATAGCCCTGGCCTTTTGGTAGTGTTCCAGTGATTTCTGCCAATCACCTGTTTCCCGGCTTACGTATCCCAGCCCATTCAGGACGCTCGCTTCGTCGTCCTTGTTGCCCAACCCGTGAAATACTGGTCTGGCTAGTCCGTAGTTGCATTGCGCGGTCTCGAATTCTCCCTTTGAAATAGCGAAGGTCCCCAGAACAGAACGCATCCGGGCGACTCCATAGCTGTTTCTTGTCGAAGACCATAAGCGCAAAGCCTGTTCAGCCGATTCCAGACCTTGTACCTGCCTGTCACCCGAGAAAAGGGCGCCATAGGCCAGCATCAGTAACGCTCGAGCTTGTCCGTCGTCGTCCTTCGCCAACGCGAAAAGGTCTCGGGCCTGACGGAATGAGTCCTCGCTCTTCGAGCGCTCACCGGCGAAATCCAGGGCTTCCCCGCGGGCCTCCAGGGCCTCGGCTTGAGCCATTTCACTTAGATTGTGGCACGAATCAAATGCCTGCTTGGAATAGCGTTCGACGAGCGACAAGGGCCCGGTGGCGGCATACGTTCGTGCGATGCGGCTCAGAGGTCTGCATCGCTTTTCCGGATCTTGGCCGACTTTGAGGGCCTCACGATAAGATCGCCGGGCCTTGTCATACTGACTGAGTGTGAAATAGATATCACCAGCCTGAACATGTGAGTCGGCAGCTTGTTGGTATGAATTGGCGGCGCCAAAGAGTTCCGCGCTCGCACGAAAAAGCCCAACTGCTGCCGTGAGATCCCTGGCGGTCTGCTTGTCGCGCAGAGCGGAAGCGCTCTGAAAGGCTGCTTCCGCTCTTCTGAGCAGAACATCTCGGCTACGACCCTTTTCGGATGCGCTGACAGGACTCTGCTTCTCGGCTGTTCCCGAAATGGTGGAAACAGCCTCTCGCTCGGAGATACCAAGTTCTCTAACTTGCCCGTGCAACAGCGCCGCGGATAGGAAAAGAGACCCCGCCAGCAACGCCAAAATAATGTGCCATCGCATAGGCCCCCCTGGTCGCCGTAGTCGCACCTAGAAACAGTTTCACAGTGCCAGCCATTGCTTACAAGCGCGCGGAATGCTCAAGCCGCCTCTGCAACCTTTGGCGGCTTTTGGCTCTGGTGCAAGGAAAGAAGATTCGCGGCGACCCGTTGAGCAGAATAGTACTGGTCCAGTTCAAGCGGGGTCTCCTCCGCCAAGATGAACGACCATCCGTGTTTGATGAACTCGTCCCATCTCGTCTGACGGAATTCACCAAGCTTTGCGAAATCCTCCTCCAGCTCTTCAATTCTTGCGCTGCGTTCTTTGAGGGGTCGGCTCGTTCCTCCCTTCAGGGGACGGCTCGTTCCCCCTTTTGCCCAGAGTTCCTCAGCTTTGTCCGTCTCACTCTCGTCGCGGAATGGAAAGTAGATGGAAAGGCCGTGGCAACGTTTCTCTATCACGGTCTGGTTCTCGATAACGCACCCGTCATCACGCACCACCATGGCTTCACGAATCCTTTTGCATGCAGACCTTAGAT
>QHOM01000318.1 GCA_003218785.1 Verrucomicrobiota bacterium | reverse complement strand
GTCGATACCCCGGACATTGTGATCCGATACTTTGCCAACACGAATAGTCAGTTCTTCGATTCGCAAGAGGAGTTGGATGCAGCAGCGAAGGAAGCGGATCTCGACACGGAGTTCTAAAGAGTAGAACAGTGCTCTACCCAACGCCCGAGTTCCTCTTCGGAAGCCAATGAAGCTCTATTCCGCGCATGTATTATGTACCGCAACGACCACGGCGGTCGTCTTTGCGACCTCAAGTGCTTGCGCATCCGATCCGAAGGAGTTGGTCGAGGATAGTGGGTCGCCTAGCGGCCAGTATGCTTTGGCCGTCCTTGCCTTGGACAAGGAAGAGCGGAAGCGCGATGAGGCAGGTCGGTTGGAGGATCAATCGCTGTTCCTCGTCGATATGCGGAGCAAGCGTAAACTCGTTGAAATCTCCGAGAGTTTCCGCCGTCCCTCCTCTAGTCCGTATCCGCGCTACGAAGCTGCTTGGAGCGTTGACGATCTCCACGTCGCCGCGGTCGCTAGGTTCCGTCGGAATTCGGCTATACTTGCCTACGAGAAAGAAGGTGAGACTTGGAAAAGGATAGCGCTTCCAACATTCGATGCCTTTGACTACGCTAGATTGAGGCTTACGGCTGAACCTGGAGCAACTGGACAATCCGAGATCACGAAGGTGGAATGGAAAGGAAATATGTCGCTGGCTGTGCGTGCCGTCGCGTATCTGAAAAGTCCGAGAGTTGTAGAAATGCAGATCAACTACTCCTATTTCCGTACCAATGGCAAATGGCGACTGAAGATCGAATCGTCCAAAGTCGAGAGCGAATAGCGTGGCCATCTCCAACTGGCGATGCCGCTATGGATCTGGGTTTTCCAAGGAAGGATAGGCCGTGCGCCAGAGCTCAGGCCGGGGCGGAAGGGCTGTTAAAATCTTCACGCCCATCGACGTGCCGACTTCGGTCATCGCCTTCGCAAGTTGTTTCGCATCTTTCCGTGTTTTCATGAATGCGCCGCTGCCGAACTTCACATTCAAAACCAACCGGTCGAGATTTTCCGCCAGCTTCTTGCTCATGATGCTCGCGACAATGAACGATTGCGAAGGCACGGTTCCCCGTAACGTCGCGTAGCGCGTAAAGTTTTTTTTTGTCCGCCGGACAGATGTCGGTGGTTTGGCGGATCATGAAAACACCGATGCACTGGAGTTGTTTCAGTGCGCGACGCTCGTCTAGATTGATGTTAAATCCTGGAATGCTCTCGAGCTTGTCCAGTGTGCCGCCCGTGATCCCGAGGCCGCGACCGGAGATCATCGGCACCGCTCGCTGGAAGGCCGCGACCGTTTTCGCTGCGCACAACTTGCCGGCGATGTACAGTTTGTAGGTCTTCTGAACCTGGAGCTGCCGCTCCGCCTTTGCCAAGAAAGCAGGATTGCGCATAGACCGAAAAAAGAAAATGCTAGACTGCAGCTGGGCAACTCATGATGAACAAATCAGAGAAAATTTTTGTCGCCGGTCATCGCGGTCTTGTCGGCAGCGCTTTAATCCGCCGCCTCGAACGTGAGGGTTTCCATAATTTGCCGAAGCGCGATCGGTCGCAGCTTGATCTGGCCGATGAGCGGGCCGTGCAGAGTTTCTTCGGGCAAGAGAGGCCAGCCGTCGTGATTTTCGCTGCGGCAAAGGTCGGCGGCATCAAGGCGAACAACGATTTTCCAGTCGAGTTTCTGCTCGATAATTTGCGGATTCAGAACAACATCATCCACTCGGCCCACGGGGCCGGTGTGCGCAAACTGCTCTTTCTCGGAAGCTCCTGCATTTATCCCAAGTTCGCGCCCCAACCAATTCCCGAATCGGCCTTGCTGAGCGGCCCGCTCGAGTCAACCAATGAAGCTTACGCAATCGCAAAGATCGCCGGTATCAAACTGTGCCAGGCCTATGCACGCGAATATGGCGCGAACTTCATCTCGGCGATGCCGACAAACCTTTACGGGCCAAACGACAATTTCGATCTGGAGACATCACACGTGCTGGCTGCGCTTTTGCGGAAAGCGCATGAAGCCAAAACAAGCGGTGCCCGTGAGATTGTTGTGTGGGGATCAGGCAAGCCGCGCCGGGAATTTTTGCACGTGGACGATCTCGCGTCTGCATGCCTCTTTCTCCTCGAGAAATATGATTCCCCTGAAATCATCAACGTCGGGTGCGGAGAGGACATTTCGATCCGCGAACTTGCCGAGTTGATTTGCGATGTCGTCGGATTTACTGGCGAACTTGCCTGGGACGGGACCAAACCGGATGGCACACCGAGAAAACTTCTCGATATCACCAAGCTGCGTAATCTTGGCTGGCAACCGACGATTCCGCTTCGCGACGGCATCGCTCAGACTTACGATTGGTTTTTCAAAAATGTGGCACACTGAAGGCCATATATGTCGATGAAGAAATTACGTGTTGGCGTCGTGGGGGTTGGTGCTATCGGAAGCAATCACGCGCGGCTTTACGGGGAAATTCCGTCGGCCGAGTTTACCGCGGTGTATGATATCGATCTTCCCAAAGGGAATGCGATCGGGAGAAAATTCGGAGCGGTACCGGCAAAATCGCTGGATGAATTCATTGAGATGGTTGATGCCGTTTCGGTGGCGACGCCGACCAACACGCACTTCGATGTTGCCCGGTCTCTGCTTTCGCGTGGCAAGCATTTGCTAATCGAGAAACCCATTACAGAAAAAACGGCGCATGCCGGTAAGTTGGCCGAATTAGCTGCGCGAAGGGGCCTCATTTTGCAGGTTGGTCATGTCGAGCGGTTCAATCCAGTTCTAAGCGCGCTCGAAAAACATCTCAGCCATCCGCGCTTCATCGAAGCGCATCGGCTCTCGCCTTATCCCAAGCGCAGCACTGATATCGGTGTAGTTCTCGATCTTATGATCCATGATCTCGAAATCATTTTGCATTTCGTGCGTTCGCCCGTGAAGAAGATCGACGCGGTCGGTGTTCCGGTTTTAAGCCGCGGTGAGGACATCGCAAACGCGCGGTTGCGTTTCGAGAATGGCTGCGTGGCAAATGTTACTTCGAGCCGGATTAGTCCCGAGCAAATGCGTAAGATTCGGATTTTCCAGGAAGACGCGTACCTTTCGCTGGATTATCAAAATCAGAGCGGAGAGATCTATCGACGCGCTGGAGGACGGATTACGCGCGATAAAGTTGCGATCGAACGCGAAGAGCCGCTGAAAAGTCAGCTCACTTCGTTTATCGAGTGTGCGAGCACCGGGCGCGAGCCGCGCGTGTCGGGGTTCCAGGCGACGGTGGCACTCGAGCTGGCAGTTAAAATAACAAAGCGGATCGCCTCGAGTGTTTAATTCCGATCCTGGAGGGATTGTCGCGCGATGCTGTAGTCGCGTCGCTCCGTCGCAGCGCATTAGAAGCCTCGGAATACGACGCCAGAGCGGCGGGGCTGCAAGTTGAAGTGGCGGAGATGAAATCCAAGACGATCTATTTTGTCGCAGGAGAAGTGAGCGCGGATAATCATGGGGCAGCGTTGCTGCGTTCGCTGCGCGAGTTCAACACTGGTCTTAACTTTATAGGGCGTGGCGGTCCGCAAATGAGAATCATCGCTGGGGAGCAATTCAAAGATTGGATCGGCGACGCAGCTGTCCTTGGTTTGTGGGAAGTAGTCCGGAAATACGGTTATTTTCG
>QHOM01000325.1 GCA_003218785.1 Verrucomicrobiota bacterium | reverse complement strand
AATTCTTGAGTGGTGTTTTGAGAAAGGCCGACGAGCCAATGAAGGTGACATTATGGTGTGGAATGCCTTCGGCTCGAAGCTGGGCTGGCGCGATTTTGCTACGCCAAACTTGGAGGAGGCAAAGCGCAAACATGGCATCGCGGGTCGCGCTGACATTGCCACGATTCCCGACTTGATCGATTTCGACGAAGGACGATTCCCAGAGGAAGGGAAAACTCCGTGACTTCATCGAATTTGATTTGTCGACGATAAGCCTTCGGCGTTGCCGCTTGTCTGTGCATCCTGGCTTGCACCGCCTGCGAATACGAAGTTCCAATCACATCGAGTCCCACTCGCAACGCGTGCAGGAACGGCTTCTTGGTGACTGGATTTCCCTGGACGGCAAGGAGAACATGAAGGTGCGGCGATTGGATGACAATATTTACGTTGTTTATTACGACGGTGATTTGTTCCGCGCTTATCACTCCGACGTTGCGGAAACGCCGTTTGCCAGCGTCCAGGACCTCAACTCGAACGATCGCAAGTATGCTTATGTGGTTTGGAAGCTGGCCGATGATGACCAGCGTCTGAGCTTACGCAGCGTCCAAAGCAAACTGATCCCAAAGGAACAAAAGGACTCAGCCAGGGTTATTGAGCTTCTAAAGGAGAACGCGAAGAAACCTGAGCTGTTCGGTGAGGAAACCCAGTTTAGTAAAGAGAAGTAGCTGCGGCTCATGCGGTTTGGCGAATCGGTTCACGCGAGCATCCCGCTCGAAAGTTTAGTCTGTGATATCGGCACGGGTCCCGGGCACGTTGCTCGTTACTTGCATGATCGCGGGACGAAAGTTTGTGGAATCGATTTGGCGCCAGAAATGGTCGATAGCGCCACCCGATTAAACCCCGGCATCGAGTTTCGGCAGGGAAACATGTTCGCTTTAGACAACGCGGACAAGACGTTTGGTGGCATGACCGCGTTTTACGCGCTGGTGAATATTCCGCGAGCGGACGTCGTGCGCGCGTTGCGCGAGCTGTTGCGAGTACTCAAACCCGGCGGCCTGCTGCTACTGGCTTTCCACGTCGGCGATGATGTTCTGCATCGGGACGAAATGTGGGGCGTGCAGGTATCACTCGATTTCTATTTTTTCGGCTCCGATGAAATGGCAGGATATCTGAGCGCGGCAGGTTTTGAGATAGACGAAATCATCGAGCGCGATCCCTACCCCGAAGCGGTTGAGCACCAAAGCCGGCGCTCCTACATTTTCGCGCACAAGCCCGGACCGGCGCACTGACACATTGCAACGATTGATGGTCAGACACTTTTCTGACAGAGTCCGGGATGTCTGAATCGAAAAAGCGATTTTGCGCGATCTGTCTTCTCCCGCTTTCATTATTTCTTTTTGCTCCGCGAATTGATGCGCAGCAAACGCCCGTAGCAGAATCCAATTCGAGCGCTTCGCCATCGCCAACACCGGCTGTCTTTTCGCTGCAGACACTGGCGGAATTGAAACGACTGCAGCAGGCAGCTTTGAACAGCGACTACGCCTACCGGCAGGTCGCGCATCTCGCCAATAACATCGGGCCGCGACTGAGCGGATCGGCGCAGGCGGCCAAATCTGTTGACTACGTCGCGAGTGAATTGAAGGCCATCGGCTGTGAAGTGCAGCTCGAGAGAGTAATGGTTCCGCATTGGGTGCGTGGTGAAGAAACGGCGGCGCTCGTTCAGTTTCCCGGTCAGGCGGAGAACACGACGCAGAAGATTGTGCTTTGTGCGCTCGGAGCAAGCGTCGCGACGCCTGCAGATGGAATTGTAGCCGAGGTGATCACCGTCAGAAATTTCGACGAGATGAAAGCGCTGCCTCGGGACAAAGTCGCAGGCAAAATCGTGCTGTTCAATTATCCCTTCGACAAACAAATGGCCGGGGAAGGGCATGGCGACGAAGCATACGGCGAAGCAGTCGTTTATCGCAGCGGCGGTCCGAGCGCGGCCGCGCGACAGGGCGCTGTTGCGTGCTTGATCCGTTCGGTCGGCGGCGCCGATTATCGGCTTCCACACACTGGACAGACAGATTACGCAAACGATGCGCCGAAAATTCCAGCCGGCGCGGTGACCGCAGAGGATGCAGATTTAATCGTCGATCTGCTCCGGCAGGGACCGGTGAAAATGAAATTGATCCTCACGCCGCAGCAATTACCGGATGTTGAAAGCTACAACGTCATCGGTGACATCAAAGGCAGCGAACATCCCGAACAAGTGATCATTGTTTCTGGTCATTTGGATTCATGGGATCTGGGCACGGGCGCGATCGATGATGCTACCGGTGTCGGGGTTTCGATGGAGGCGGCGAATCTGATCCAAAACCTTCATCTCAAACCCAAGCGCACGATTCGCGCGATCGCTTGGATGAATGAAGAAAATGGCTCGGCCGGATCAAAACAATACTGGAAAGATCACGAAAAGGAGGCGTCCAACCATTTCGCAGCCATGGAAACAGATGGGGGCGCCGGCCATCCGCTTGGAATCAACATCAAGGGAAAGCCAGAGGTGAAAAAGATGCTCGCGCCCGTCGCGGCGATTTTGCAGGAGTCAGGCGCGGGCGTGCTGAATTTCGTCGAACATTGTGGTGCTGATATCGAGCCGCCGGAGAAAGCCGGGGTGACCGCTTTCAGTCCGATCCAAGACAGCCGTTTCTATTTCAATTATCACCACACTGCCGCGGACACGCTCGACAAGATCGTCCCGAAAGAATTGGCGGAAGATTCCGCTGTCGTCGCAGTCGCTGCGTATGGACTCGCGAACATGGAACAACCGCTGCCTCGTTGAGCGGAATGTTGACGTTCCGCTTCGCTTTCTTGATCGGCTTCTTCGCGATCGTGTCATGTCCGCTGCACTGTCCAGCGCAGGAGGCAAAGGAAGCGCCACCAAAGACGGATAAATTCGTCACGGTTTATGGCGCAAAAATTCACTACGTGGAAGCAGGCAGCGGTGCTCCACTGATTTTAATCCACGGCCTGGCAGACAATGTCGCAGTTTGGGATTCGGTAATCCCGTCGCTGGCCGCCAAGTTTCGCGTCATCGCGTTCGACCAGATCGGTTTCGGCCATTCCGACAAACCGCTGCTTAACTATCGTGTCAGCACGTTCGTGGATTTTCTCGATGGCTTGATGACCGAACTGAAAATCGAGCGCGCATCACTGGTTGGCAATTCGTTAGGCGGCTGGGTCGCCGCAGCTTTCGCATTGACGCATCCGGAGCGAGTTGAACGCCTTGTCCTTTCCGACGCGGCAGGCTACGCGGCGCTGGCAAAAACCATGGATCCTCGCGCCTTGCGTGCGCTTCGCTTAGCCAGCCACGAAGATATTCGCTATCTCGGCCCGCTCGGCGCCGATATCGAACCGATGGAAAAAGCCGGTGTTCCCGCTTTTAGTCCGATTCAGGACAGCCGTTTCTATTTCAATTATCACCACACCGCCGCGGACACACTGGACAAGATCGTCCCGAAAGAATTGGCGGAAAATTCCTTGGTCGCCTCAGTCCTCGCTTATGCACTCGCGAACATGGAACAACCGCTCCCTCGTTGATAAGCGAGGCCGTCTGCTGCCGGATCAATTGCGCATCTCGTTGAGCAGGAGATTCTGAATTCGCCGGCCACGATTGCGCACAAATCGCCACGGCCCGGCATCGACGAAATAAGTGAGCAGAATACTGTCGCGCGTCTTCACTTCCGGCCCCACGGGGTCGGCCGAGTGCCAGGTGTTATCGGCAACTGCAAACGCATAGCCGGTATTAGGCGAAAATGGCATCTGTGCCTTCTTCGGCTTCCTTCCATTGGGAAGCACTTCGTGAAAGATGGTGCCAATATGTGGCGTCGAGTTGTCGGGTGGCAGGTAGAGTTGCACCGTGATGCCTTTCCAGAGGCTGTCGGTATGTTTGAAGACGCGATATCCCGGAATGTCGCGCGTCAGGATCGGTACGGGATACATTCGCACCTTTGCAAAGTTCGCACCGAACCGGCGTTCCAAGCCCGGCGCGAGCCGCTGGATGAAGACTGCCTCCAACTCTTTGGATCGGAGGACGCGGCCCGCGACGTCCCACACCGCACGGTTCTTCAGCGGCAAATGGCGGATGTATTCGGGAAAAAGATCGATCTTGGCGCGAGTCGGTTTCCCATCAGGCCTGCTGCTTCCCATCTTGCTTTTGCCGGACATCGCGCGGTAATCCTCTGCCACCGGCATCGCCTGCAACATCTCCGCGTAGAAGTCATCGGGGAAGACGCGGTCGAATCTTAAATGACGGAATGGTGCATCGTCCGCGTGTGCGTTTTGCACCGAGTCCACCACGAAATCGGTCAAATTGTTGACGGACCACGATTGTCTCATTGATTGAATTGTTCCCGTGAATCATGAGTCAAACAACTGAAAAACGCTCGCGTTTCTCGCGCTTCGGCGGCTGGGTTGCCGAGTTAGTTCTGGTGTTCGTTGGCGTCTACGCAGCGTTCTGGCTCAGTAATTACCAGCAGCATCAGCAGGATGCAGAACGGCGCGACCGAATCCTGGCTTCGATCGAGCGAACACTTCGCGAAGGACTCGAGAGCGGAAAAATTAACCGCGCGAATGAAGAACGAGAAGCTGCGGAGTTTCGGCGTGCGCTCGACGCCGGTGAGATGCCGCCGCTGCATCCGTTTGTTTTCATCACGGACTATAGTTACCGCGCTGCGCAACGACGAATCGGTTATCCGCTGGGGACTGAGCCGCATCGCGCGCTATCAAAAATTAAGCGACGAACTGATCGTGCCGAATCTCGACCAGGACATTTCCTTCTTTTACGATCCGGCTACCAAGAAATTGCGAAAACGGTTCGGGATATATCCCGAAGCTCTACAAGCAACTGTGAAATTTGCTAACGATCTTGAACGAACCCACACGGAGCTGCTCAAACGAATCCAGGCCGAACGGCAACGAAATCGTTAACATGAATCCAACACTCCGAATCTTCGCATTTCTCTTGTCAATCTTGGCGGCGAGTTTCGGGTCGGCGGCCGATTATTCGACCCCGACTGAGGGCGACTACACCATTCGCGATTTCGGGTTCGCTTCAGGTGAAACATTGCCGGAGTTGCGTCTCCATTACCGGACGCTGGGAAAACCGGAGAAAGATGCGCAGGGCAAAACCACGAATGCGGTTCTCATCATGCATGGGACAACCGGCAGCGGCGCGCAATTTATCCGGCCCGAGTTTGCGGGCGAGCTGTTTGGCAAAGATCAGCCACTCGATGCGACAAAGTTCTTCATTGTGTTACCGGACGGGATTGGTCACGGCAAATCGAGCAAACCGAGTGACGGCATGCATGCGAAATTCCCGCGGTACGGTTATCTGGACATGG
>QHOM01000090.1 GCA_003218785.1 Verrucomicrobiota bacterium | reverse complement strand
GCTTCTTACTATGGGCCACAACAAAATCGCCGACGCGAACGCCTTTGTCGTGAGCGGTCTTCGCACGAACGACATAGTTGATCTCAGCTGCGTTGCAATACTTCCGGGTATCGAGCCGGTCCCGTGTCGGATGCTGGAAGGCGGTTGTTGAAATAAAACAGCCTTTTGCAGGACCATCCACATCTTCACCCTGGACAATTGGCGTTCGCCCGTCGTCATTTTTTGTCAGGTATCCGACGATTGCCCCGTCTTTAGTCGCCCCTTCGTGCGCGTTGAGTTCGAAATCAAGCGCATCAGCATTGTGGCGGCAGTAGGCATTAGGCGCGCCGTCGACGTCAATCGTCATCGGCACCGTGATTTCTAGTGTTGTTTGTCTAGGCATATGTATTGAGTTCTTTAGTTTGCGGTTACAGTGTTAGTTCAAAAATAAATTGGAGCGTTTGTCATACCCACTACGAAAAGGGCCATTGATCTTTCAGTTGTTTCTCCGTGCCCTTGAAGCGGTTCCGGTCGCATGGCCGTCCACCCGTATCATGCGGCTCGGGACCATTATGGCCGTCTGTAAATTGGTGAAGGGTAAAATCCTTGAAAGTCGGCGGGATGCCGATTGGGACTTCACGGAACCGTGCATACCACAATGGACATTTTTTTAGGAGCGGATCGATGGTGCTTCCAAGCGCCTCGCGTAGAAGGTTGGCTCCGTAGATGATAGGAAACCGCCCCGTTTTTTCCTGGATCAACTCAACGAAGTCTCGCGCTTGTTGGATCGTCATGTTCAGGCCGTGCGGGTCTTCCTCAAAGTCCAGTGCAATCAGCACATCTTCATCGGCATCCGCCGTGGACAGAAAGTGATCGACCTGTGCTTCGACATGGTCAGTCGTGCCGAAATGATAAGCTCCCCACAACAGGCCCAAATCTTTCGCCTGCTTTTTGCGCGCACTGTAGCTCGAATCGGTGAAATGCGCGCCTTGGGTCGCTTTATGGATGACAGCGATGATGCCGTCTTGCTTTTGAACTTTGGCGAGGTCAGTGGCATCGCCGTGGAATATGTCGATTATTGTGTCTATCATAACTGCGGCTCGTTCTATTTGGGTTTGTGTTGGATTCTGGCAAAGTTAAGGTGGAGAGACGAGTGCTTTAACTGTCGGAACTGACGGGGACTTGCTCGCGCGCTCAATTAGACTATCAAGCGTTCTCAGCGTCTCTGTCCAATCGGCCTTGGCTTTCGACTGTCGCAGGATCTGTTGCCAGCGCTTCGCGATCTCGAGCGCGAAAGCCGGGAATGGTTTGCCCGGGTCGCGGCTATCGGTATCAGGTGTGATATTTCGGGCCCAGCTTCCCACAATCGTAGCGATATTAACAACAGTCTTACCGTCCGTGCCTCCGGGCGACTCTGACAGTTCGTAGAATAGAGCTTCGAGCGCATCGAAGCAATTCCTGACCGACGCATCGCTCTCAAGATTCATTAGGAATTCCGCAGTCGCATCACGCGTGTTATCGTCATTCGAGCGAATCAAGCTGACAACCCAGTAAGCATCCCAAGTATCGAGAACAACAGGCTGGCGCATCGACTGAAGCGCGAGCGCAACCCCTAACCGGGTCCTATAGTCTGGTTCGGAGTTCTTCTGGGCTCGCTTTTCAACCTCTTGGAGCAAGAGTTTGACGGCGCTTTGGCCAAATAGGGCCAAATCAGACCTCGCTTTGTGGCGCTTATCTGCATTCTCCGAGGCTAAGTCGGGGATTATTCTGCTGATGGCGCTTTGTATGGGATCCGTGCCGGTAGGAGCGTTGGGTGTGTTCACCTTGGCGGTTTCCACAGCCTTTTCGACTGTCACTTGGGCGGCTGTCTTCAGCGCCGCGTCGATTTGCGCGATATTGCTCTTTACGGTGGCTGCCTGTTTAACATCGGCTGGTTTGGTCGAATCTTCGAGCTTGGCATATGTTGCTTGAAGGGTGCTTTTGGTCGCTTGAGCAACCGCCTGCGCCTCACCAAGGGCAGCGCGGACTTCTGACTTCACATTTTCGGCTGTCCTTCGATCACCGTCGGGTAGTTGTGCTGCATCCAGAAGCTGATGCTGCTTTGTGATGAATGATGCTAGCTGGGAACGGGCAGCGACAGCCGGCGCACGTACCGTTGCCTGATCTTCCGGGATGAGGGCCAGCAGTTCGTTCACGGCTTCGACGCCTTTCGAGACGACGTCGAGCCGGCCAGCCCGAAGCGCCTTCTGACATATTCCAGTGAGCGCCTGTATGGCCGTGACACGTATTGTGTGACTGTCGTCCGCCAAGGCCAGTGCCACCCAGTCGTCAACGTATCTGTAGTCCACATCCATCGCCGCCAGACCTCCCGGCTGTCCCATCAAAAGTGCAAGGTGCATCGGCATGATGGCCCTCGCTTTGGCATCGGAGTCTCCCGTTCCGCTGGCGCTCGCCTGAGCGATGATGTTCAGGATGGAAAGGAGTGCTTGAACATGTTTGGGGTTTTCCTTGATTTGGGGATCGGGCAGAACCGTTTTCAGAAATACATCCGCGAACGTTGCGCTAAGTTTCTCCTTCTGCTCTCGAAACGTCAAATCCTTCACCTTGCTATCCACTCGCTCAATGGCGGCCTTATTGATCGCCGAGAAGGTGGCGGCGATGGCAGCCACGATCGCCCCGAACGTCGTCAGAAGATTATTGACGTTCCCAAGCCAACCAAACGCTCCCGATGAACTGCCATTAGTCATAAAATGTCAGCTCGGTGTTACACTTGCCACCGCGCTCTTGGCGCTGTCGCCGGCGGCGTGATGGCGGTGACTTCGAAGGCGATGAGGCTGTCGAGCATAGTAGTAATGTGATCACATGGCAGCGAGAGCGGCTTTGGTCACGATGTCGATGATGCCGTTGGTGAATTTGTCGATTGTCACCTGCGCGAGGCCAGCCTGTTTGATCGCTTCCATTTTGGCGAGGACCCGCACCTCGCGAAGGCCGTTCTGGTATTCGAGTTCGGTGATCGCGCCAGCAGCCCGGTCCTGAGCAAGGCTCACCAGATCGTCCTGTGTTTCGGTCAGAAAAGCTTTGCCGTCTTTAATCCCCTGCTTGGCGAATTCCTCGAAAAGGTTCGTGGCCAGCGTGGCGACATCTTTCTCAATTTGATTGAAGTCAATTTTGCTCATAATGCGTTTGGGTTATTTGTTCTTCCCGCTCTCGAGCGCGATGATTTTGTCGAAAGCTTGGCCGATTCTTGCTTTCTCGCCCTTGATTGAAGCAGAGCTGATCTTCCCTTGGGTTTTCCACAGCTCGAAAAAGTGCGGGAGTATACCGCTGTCTGGATCATTCGGATTTTCCTTAAGCAACTGGTTCCATAGATCAATGGTCTTTTGGTTCAGCGGCCGGCCATGATCGTATTCGTAGGCTTTGTCCAGCTTGGTGTTGAGCTCGGCAATCTCTTTGGTGTGTTCGGAATAACTGCCCGTGGCTTGCCCAACGACATTGAGCGTGTCCACTTTGAGGCTGGTCACATTGGCGTAGGCAGCCTGGTCATAGGTCGAGATGGTGCTGCAGGCGGCAAAGCACGACAGTCCGACAATAAGCAGGCCCGTTGACCTTATTCGATGAATACGCATGAAGTAGTTCGTTCTGTGATTTGGTGCGTACTCAGTGCCTTGTTTGAATCGCAAGTTCGGTTCATCATCATGCGAAAAGGGCGTCGAGCGCAGCAGCTTGCCTTTGCACAAGCTGTTGATAGCTGCTCATGTCATGGTCATTCACGCCGGTGCCGAATCGGGTGATAATATCGAAGAAGTCGGAAAAAGACTGAAGATTACGCGAGAGAAAGTTGTTCCATTCCGCGCTTTGCAATCGCGGTTCGTTGTTACTGTCAAAATGGATCATTTGCCCAACGTCGGCATAGTCCCATCCACGAAATGGTATTCGCGGCACAAGGTCCTTCTTGTTAACGAACCGGAAGGTCCGGGTGTGAAGCTGGTGATCGTAATTACCACAGAAGCGGTACAGACCGATGCGGGGTTGGCCGAAAGTATAAATCCCATTCACTTGACGCTTGGCCTGGTCCGTCCACATGGAAAAGGCGGCACCGGCGAGCACTGCCAGCGCAGCACCAAGACTATGGCCGGTCAGCCATAGCGTACGTTCTGTCGCATTAGCAACTTGAGCGGGATCACTCCCCGCCGGGACTTTGGGCATTACTTTGTTCAATGCGGATTCAATTTTTGCCCACGCGTCGAACAGCGCGTGACCAAATCCCGCATGTACTTCACCAACTTCGGCGGCACCTTGGAATAACCAGTCAAAGCGCGCAGCCGTCGCCTGCAAATCAGTCATCCAATTTTTCCAGTCCTTTGGATCAGTTCCGCGAAAGGCAATCACGACGTATTCCGGACCACCGGCGACGAAGCCGTATACGTCCTGAAACTGTTCGGTTAGATCGATCCACTCAAATGCCGTGAGCCCACAAGCCGCGGCAGCCGTTTTAGCTTCGTTGTATTCGCCATAGGCAGCTTTGGCGAGCTCGGCGAGAACGACGGCATTAGCGGTTTTGAAGGTAAGAGCTTGCGGTTCAAAAGCAGGCATACCCGCAATCACAGCAAAACCGCGCGTTTTTGCCTATCGGGGGTGACCCCTGATTTTTTTCTGGAACCTCGCCTAGCAGATCGCGTATATGATTGGTGAAGGCACTAGCGGTATGCAGAAAACGGCGATAGAACGCCAAAGATCGACATCGGCTCTTGGTGTGGGCGGGCACAATGGCGGGTCAAGCGATCAGCCCGCAGCGATCGCAAAAAATGGCAAACCTATGCAGTTGTCCTCAATCGAATCCCCGATGGAGTCCCTGACAAAAACGAAAATACTGGTCGTTCACAACAATGCCCTCACGCGGTTCGCGCTGGTTCGAGTCATCGAGCAACGCCGCCAATACGAGATTTGTGCCGAAACGGATCATGCTTCGGCCGCACGGGAGCTGTTCGTGCGACATCAGCCACGAATCGTTCTGCTCGGACTCGCCCTTCACGGCGGAGATGGCATTTCGCTGATTAAAGATTTTCGGAAACTGGACCCGACCACCTCGGTGATCGTGTTTTCCGAACACGATGACGCATTGTCGATGCAGCGCGCTTTCCGTGCTGGGGCTCGGGGTTATCTGAGGCCGCAAGATGATGCGGGAGAGGTTTTGCGCGCGTTGGAGCAGATTTCAGCTGGTCTTCTTTACGCGAGCCCAAGCGTTGGCCAGCGCCTGTTGGAAAATCTCGCCAACGGTCAAATCGAGCCAGTTAGTTGCGAAGTCAAAGTCTTGAGCGACCGCGAGCTGCAAGTTTTCTCGCTGATTGGGCGCGGATTCGGACCATCGCGGCTGGCGAACGAATTACACCTAAGCGTAAAAACGATCGAGACGCATGAAGCCCATATTAAAGTAAAGCTGGGCCTGGGCAGCGCCGCTGAACTAAGTGAAAAGGCAACGCGCTGGACGCTTCAGTCAGCCCGGCGCAACCTGCAATTGAAGAAGTTGCTGAAAACCACCGACCGCTTTTGACTCCGAAAGCTTTCGCGAGTTGAATTCACGAGTGCTCCGCGTTGTCGCGCCTTTTGTTTTTCTCGCAATTTTAGGTTCTTGGGCTGCGGCTCCGATTCCTAACGAAAGCACAGTCGGGCCGGGGTCGCCGGCCCCGGCTACAGCACCGACGAAAGCTGCAGTCGATCAATTAATCCCGTGGCTGCTTGATGAAGATCGACAATTGCGCGAAATTCCATTTGCCGAAGTGATTCTCGACACGACGGGCAAACATGTTTTGGCGGTTGACGTCAAAAACGAAACGGACCAGCGCGTAATCAAGCAAATGAGCGCGGCGTGCGATGAGACGATGAGGCGGATGAACGCCGCGGACGGCCCGATTCACAAGGTCGGCCGCATCAACGAAGTAAGCACTTATTTTGAAGATACGTTGCGTGAGTTGCTCAACTCAACGCCGGGATTGAGCTGTGATTTCCCACATACCGCGCAGGACCGCGTGATGCGTTCTGGTTATCCCGATCTACGGATTGTCGATGTCGCAAGCAAACGCGTTTTCTATCTGGATGCAAAACTTTACGCAGCCGGAAGCCGCGATAGCAGTTTTCGCACGTTCTATTTCGAGCCAAAAATCGCGACGAACAAAGTGCGCGATGATACGGTTCACTTCATTGTGGGTTTTGAGCATGAGCCACGTGGAAAAAATGTGCGTTGGAAGTTCACCCGCTGGGACCTTGTCGATCTCGCGCGGTTCAAAGTGAAAATGAAAGCTGAATTTCAGGGAAGCAATCACGACATGTATCGACCGGAAGCGATCGTGGCATCAGGTAGGGGCGATTGACTACGAGCAAGAGTAAGAGTTGCTCATAGCTGTGGCGGCAGTAATGGTATTAATCCGATGATTTCGCAGACGAAGGAGACATTTCAATTCGATACGATCGATGATGTCGTGAGCGATATCGCGAAAGGCCGCATTGTGATCGTGACAGACGATGCCGACCGCGAGAACGAAGGCGATCTAGTAATGGCCGCCGAAAAAGTAACGCCGGAAGCGGTCAACTTCATGGCCACACATGGGCGCGGCTTGATTTGCGCGCCGCTCTCGAACGAGCGCGCAGAGCAACTCGGTTTGCAACGAATGGTGGCGCAAAACCGCGAAATGTATCGCACAGACTTTACTGTTTCAGTGGACGCGGCGCGCGGTGTCACTACCGGAATCAGCGCATACGATCGCGCGACGACGATCTTAGCGATTGCCAATCCAAAATCCGCGCCCGAAGATCTCGCTGTCGATCTTGCGAGCATGGCTGGGCTGCAACCGGCCGGAGTGCTTTGCGAGATTCTGCATGACGACGGCACGATGGCGCGGCTGGCGGAGCTGATGGAATTCCGCAAAAAGCACACCCTGCGCATTTGCACGATTCAAAGTTTGATCGCTCATCGCCGCGTCCGGGAAAAGCTCGTGGAGCTGGAACAGATCGTAAAAATGCCGACCGATTACGGCGATTTCGATTTACACTTGTACCGCGCGAAGCTCGATGGCCAGCATCATCTCGCGCTGGTGAAAGGCGAGATCGACGAGAACAAACCGATACTGGTGCGCGTGCATAGCCAATGTCTCACCGGCGACGTTTTCGGTTCACGCCGATGCGATTGTGGAAATCAATTGCACGCGGCGCTGCGGCAAATCCAGGAAGAAGGCAACGGCGTTCTGGTGTACATGCGGCAGGAAGGCCGCGGCATCGGGTTGGCCGCAAAAATTCACGCCTACAAATTGCAAGAGGAAGGACTCGATACGGTGGAGGCAAATACCAAGCTCGGTTACCCAAGCGATTTGCGTGATTACGGCCTCGGCGCGCAAATCCTCTTCGATCTTGGGGTCCGCCAGTTCCGTTTTCTGACCAACAACCCCAAGAAAGTTGTCGGACTCGAAGGTTACGGCCTGGAGATGATAGAACAGGTGCCGATTCGTAGCGAAGCCAATCCGCACAACGCCAAATATCTTGAGACGAAGAAAGTGAAGATGGGGCACCTGCTGTGATTAGAGTTTTGGGATTCCGTTTGGCTGCCAGCAGAAGCCACTGTCAGTCGACGCGAACGGATTGAAAATCTGAAATTGAATGTCGAAATCCATCCCCCGTCGTCCCCGCATCGTTGACGGGAAACGCACGTTCTTCATCGTGGCGAGTCAATTTAATCCGCGCTATGTGCAGGGTCTGGTCGATAATGCCAAGAAAGAATTACGTGTTCTCGCGCCACGCGCGACGATCTCCGTCAAGCGAGTCCCTGGGGCATTCGAGATTCCCGTGGTTGTGCGCGAACTCGCCTTCCAGGGAAAGGTCGACGCGATCATCGCCTGCGGGGTAATTTTGAAAGGAAAAACGAACCACGCACAAAATCTGAGCCGCTCCGTGACGGACACCCTCCAGCGGATTGCCGTTGATCACCGTGTGCCGGTAATCAATGTCGTGCTCAGTTTTGATAACGAAATTCAAGCGCGCGAGCGTTGCCTCGAAAACAAAATCAATCGCGGGACCGAGGCCGCGCGCGCGGCGGTGCAAGTCACCAGCGTCATGTCGGAGCTTCGCAGAAGCTGATTTCTATGGGCAAGCGGCGACGAGCGCGCGAAGCGGCGGTCCAATACCATTTCTGGCGCGATCTTCAGCATGGCGAAGGGCCCGAGCGGATCGAGGATTTCTGGGAGTTTTGTCCGGCAACACCACGCGTTCGCGAGTTTGCCCAGCCACTCATCGAAGGAATGGTCGCACATCTGCCGGAAATCGATGAACGGATTCGGCGTTATTGCGCAAATTACGAATTCCGTCGTATCTCCACAGTCGATCGTAACATTCTCCGGCTCGCGATCTACGAGATGCTTTATCGCGACGACATCCCGCCGGTTGTCTCAATCAATGAAGCGATCGAGCTTGCGAAGACTTTCGGCGGCGCGGAATCCGGCCGCTTTGTGAATGGCATTCTCGATCGCGTGAAGAACGATTTGAAACGCCCGTTACGCGAGGCAGCACCCTTAGCAGGGAAGGGCGAGACTCGTTGAATCGTTGGAAAGCTTACATTGGCTATTTTTGACGATCCAACTGTTCAACGATTTAACAGTTCCCGTCTGCTAAATGAAATTCCTCCAATCGCTCGTCGACAAGTTCGCCGGCAAACCAATCGACTGGGACGAGCTCGAGGAGTCGCTCATTCGCGCGGATCTCGGCGTACCGATGACGACTCGGATCATCAAGACGCTGCAGGACCGCGAAGCCTGGTCATTGATGGGCATAAGCGACGTTGTGAAAGTGGTACGCGAAGAAATTGCCCGCATTCTGCCGCCCGATCTGCCGTCCATTCGTTCGCTGCCTGTCAAGCCGAAAGTGATTTTGCTCCTGGGGGTAAACGGCACTGGCAAAACCACATCAACGGCGAAACTGGCGCGTTATCTGCAGCAAGATCGACATAGTGTGCTACTCGCTGCGGCCGATACGTTTCGCGCCGCCGCCATCGAGCAGCTCGACGTTTGGGCAAGAAGACTCGGGGTCCAAATGATTCGGGGCCAATATAACGCCGATCCGGCCGCGCTTTGTTATGAGGCGTATCAGGCGGCCGCCGGTCGCAAGATCGAATTCCTTCTGTGCGATACCGCTGGCCGAATGCACACAAAAACAAACCTGATGGCTGAGCTGCAAAAGGTGAAACGCACTCTCGGCAAACACGACCCAGACGCGCCCCAAGAGACATTGCTGGTAGTCGATGCTACGACTGGCGGTAATGCGCTCAGCCAGGCGCGCGAATTCCATAGCGCGCTCGGACTCACTGGTCTCATCGTCACCAAACTCGACGGCAGCGGCAAGGGCGGCATCGTCGTCGCAATTCAGGATGAACTTGGAATTCCAACGCGCTTTGTAGGCACAGGGGAGCAACTCGACGATTTCGCGCCGTTCGATCGCCAAACGTACATCGACAATCTGTTGTAACGTGATTCGTTAGAGCGTGAATCGAGATTCGTCCTTCCGGATGTAACCTTTCGCATCATTCCGACCGGCGCGCATTTGTCGCGGAAATGTTTTAGCTGAAGTTCAAAACTGTGGGAGAAGCAACCAAAGCGGCATTCGTGCCAGAAGAGGGCGTCCCTCCGGTCGCAGCGACGGGTCTTCTCGGTTTTCTCGCGAAATTCACCGTCCTCAGGGGAGCTCAACGCGAGTTGTGGCTCACGTTCCTGATAAAACTGCTAATCATCTCGGCGTACTCGATCACGAATAAGACGCTGATCTTGTGGCTTTCGTCAGATCTCGGGTTCAGCGATCAAGCAGCGGGAGCTTTGATCGGGTGGGTTTGGGCGCCGGCGATGACCGTGTTTACGCTGTTAGCTGGCTCTTTTACCGACGCGTTTGGCCTTCGTCGAACTTTTTTTCTCGGTGTCATTATTTGTCTGGTTGCTCGCGCGACGATGGTGTTTACGACGATACCTTGGCTGGCGCTTGCCGGCGGGTTGTTTCCCTTGGTCATCGGCGAAGCACTGGGCACGCCGGTGCTGATCGCGGCGGCGCGGCGATATTCGACGACACAACAACGCTCAATCTCCTTTTCAATCATCTATATGGTGATGAACGTTGGCTATCTGATTGCTGGCAGCGTTTTCGACTACGTGCGCCATTCGTTAGGCGAGTACGGCTATTTAAATCTCCTTGGATTGCACATAACGACTTATCGCACGCTTTTCCTCGTGAGCCTCGGCTTCGAGGTACTACTTTTTCCGACAATTTATTTTCTGCGCAGAGGAGCCGAAGCGACAGACGAAGGCGTCAGGTTCGACGCTGAACCCGTAAAGTACGGCACAGACTCGCTCGGCGACCGTATCTGGCTAACTGTCCGCGACGCTGCTGGCGATACTGTCCGGCTATTTCGGCGGCTACTCGGTCAATCCGGTTTTTATCGGCTTCTTGCTTTTCTTCTCTTAATCGGATTTCTGAAGCTGATTTTCCTGCAAATGGACTACGTGTTTCCGAAATTCGGTATCCGCGAGCTAGGAAATGGCGCTCCGATCGGTCACCTCTCGAATATCAATTACATTCTCATCATCATTCTGGTGCCAATCATTGGCGCGCTCACGCAAAAATATTCAGCCTACAGAATGGTGGTCGTGGGCGGAGCGATCTGCGCCGCATCTGTTTTTGTTATGGCCTTACCGACTCCGTGGTTTCAACCATCGGCCCAAGGTTTCTTTGGGCAATGGATTGGTCACGGTTATCTGGGAGTACAGGGAACCATTCACCCCTACTACGTCATGATCGCGATCTACATATCGATCTTTTCAATCGGCGAAGCTTTCTACTCGCCGCGCGTCTATGAGTACGCTGCCGCGATCGCTCCAAGGGGTCAGGAGGCGTCGTATGGCGCGCTATCCTACATTCCATTTCTTATCGGAAAACTGCTCGTCGGAAGCGGGGGATGGTTGCTCGCTGCGTTTTGTCCCGCGCACGGTCCGCGGCATTCCGGGACGATGTGGCTTATCTTTGCTTTGGCAGCGTCGGTCGCACCGATTGGATTGGTGGCCTTCCGTCGCTACATTCGTGTCCCCGAAGCCGGGCGGCAGGATTGAGATCGATCGCTGTAGCCGCTGGCGTTGGCTGCGGCATTTCGCTAACTACGAATCAAGACGAATGGACACGAATTGAAAAAATGACGAAACAAAGGAAGCGAAGAGAACGAAGGGCAAAATTCCGGTATCTTCGTTACCTTCGTTCTCGTCGGTTAAAAATTTCGGTGTCCGTCGGTGGTTAAGCCGCTGCTCGAAGAGGTCGCACCCGGCCATTTTTCGGCTCGTTTGCGAATTCAATTAAGGAGATCGATCTCACTGTCGTGCATTTGCCAGAGAAAGCGTTCGCGCGTAAAATAAATTGCTGAACAGGTCGATCAAATTCCGGGAATGAACAACATACTTTTAACACACAAGCGTGGGTCGCATAAGACCCTGTGGTTTGGGCTGATCGGCGCGATCATTGTGATTGTCGGCTCGATTTTGTTTAGTCATGCTCAGACACAAAAGATAGAGAACCAGAAGATGAATCCGACAAAACCAGTTCCGAATGACGCCGAATTGCAAAGGAAGTTAACGAAAGACCAGTATTACGTGACGCGCGAATGCGGAACGGAGACCCCGTTTCAGAACGCCTATTGGGACAATCATCAAGCGGGAATTTACGTCGATATCATCACGGGCGAACCACTCTTTAGTTCACTTGACAAATTCGACAGTGGCACGGGCTGGCCCAGTTTCACGAAACCAATCGCGAAAGAACACGTCGTGGAAAAAAGGGATTCTTCACACGGAATGGAGCGCACTGAGGTTCGTGGAAAAACAAGCGATTCGCACCTCGGTCACGTCTTCGCTGATGGCCCCGCACCAACCGGCGAACGCTACTGCGTCAACTCCGCTGCCCTGCGTTTTATTCCAGTGGAAAAATTAAAGGAAGAAGGCTACGGCCAATATCTGTCGCTCTTTCAGTCACCACAAGGCGCAGAGCAGCAATTGCAAGGTCCATAGCAGGATCGAGAAGATCGGACCTTGGCCGTGCGCTTCCCCCACCCTGCGGGTGGCAACGCTTTTTTAGAGTCATCAACCGAGGACAAAAGGAGCGCGTTTGAGGGAAGCGCGGGCGTTTCTTGAAGTCCCAGATGTAGAGACTCATTTCCGTGTCGAGGCATTCGCCTGCCGGAGATCACTCAAATGCGGCCGTCATCCTGTTTGGTTTGCGATAGAATAGCGCTGCACCTAAATTGCACGTCGAAAATGAGAAAGGACGATTTCGATTACGCAATTGAAAATACGCAGGTGATTGTCGCGCCTGAACGACAGATTGCGACCTTTGGCAGCACGAGTTTCAATTTCTATCTCATTTCAGAATTGATGGATCACGTCGATCAGGTCCGGGTTCGCAATGGAAAGATTCACGCCGAGCGACCGCAAATCCTGACGCCCGAACATTATTGCCGGCTACTGCTTGAAGGTTTCGGCGAGAAAGCGCAACGCTACGTCGATCAACTGCGCGAGCACGCACGCAGCATTGCGGTGTTGCGTTACGGATTCCAGTTTCGCAAAACTGATGTGACCGAAGAAACGATCCGCGATTCGATTGACGCCGTTATCGGCCGTACAAAACGCCGGGTGGAAGGTGCAAACGAGCCGCTCAGCGCCGTCATCCAAGGTGTGGACGATGCGTGGGAAGTTTGCCTGCTCAAATTTACCATCGATCTGATCGAACGTTCGTCCGGCGGAAATCTCGGCGACTTTCGAAAGCGGGGATTGTTGTAGTCGCTCGTCGCATGTTGAGGGTCAATCGTAGGCACTCGTCCGAAAGTCCGGTTGGCTGACTCGTGCGGTGGCGCTACCCACTGGGAGTTCAAAGATGTTCCCTGATAAACGCGCCCGCGCTGACGAGTGCGCGGCGTCCGGGTTCCAGATGAGCGTTCCACAGATGCCACGCATGGATCATGTGCGGCCAGACTTCCAGAGTCGTCGGGACGTCGGCTGCACCAGCTACGGCCGCAAACCGAGTGGCGTCATCGAGCAACGTCTCGGCAGAGCCAACCTGGATCAGTATTGGAGGAAAGCTCCTGAAGTCGGCATAAAGAGGCGATACCCGCGGATCCTTCCTATCTATTCCAGCGGGAAGATAGGCGTCAGCCAGTTCATTCAGATAGCCCTTGTGGATGATTGGATCTACGGCGTCCTTGCTGGCAAGCGTTGAACCAGACATCGTAAGATCCGTCCAGGGCGATACAAGCCACGCGCAAGCCGGAAGCTCCTCGTGTGCATCGCGCAGCCGGTTGATCAACGCTACTGCGAGCCCGGCGCCCGCGCTGTCGCCGCCAATCGCAATACGCGCAGCCGAAATGCCCTGGTTCCGCAGAAAACGCCACGCCGTCAGCGCGTCGTCGTACGCCGCGGGGAACGGATGCTCGGGAGCCAGCCGATAGGCAATGGATAGGGTTCGCATTTCGGCGGCTCGGCCCGCCTCGCTCACCATTCGACGATGGCTCCCGATTGAACCGGAGCAATAGCCACCACCGTGGAAAAACATCAGAATGCGGGAGGGATCACTGCCGAGTACGATTGAGTATTCCCCCGCCATGCCATTGACATCGACTGCAGCGAGTTCCACATCGTCTGCTACGGGCCAAACGGAACCGACATCATCGAGGCGCTGGCGTCGCTCAGGCCACCCGATAGGTCGCGGCTTGGAACTTAGCAACGCGCGCACGGCCTCGATTTCGCTTTGAGCCATTGCCTTCCGCTCCCAGCGAGCCAACCGTAGGCGGCGCGCCGGATGGGATCAAGTCGATGTAACAGAGCGCTGAGATTTTCGGCTTTCGTTGATGCGCCAGTCTTGTCATCCTGCGCGTCCGAGACCGCCATAATTTGAAAAACTACATCCAGCTTAATCTCAGCCTGCTCTACTGGATTTTGATCGCGCCGTTCACCGGTCAGTTTTTCAAAATCGCGCCGATCTTCCGGCAGATGGTCTTCATCGGGGTACGCGCTGCGCCGATGGTTGCGCTGACGGCGTTTAGCGTTGGCGTGACGTTGGCCATGCAGGCCGCCCATTCTCTCCAAAGCCTCGGCGCCGAAATGTACATTCCCGATCTGGTGATGCTGACACTCTTGCGCGAGATGGGACCGGTTTTGATCGCGGTGATCGTAATCGGGCGGAGCGGCTCGGCCGTCGCAGCCGAGCTGGGAACGATGAAAGTGTCCGAAGAGATCGAAGCGCTGGAAGTAATGGCGATTAATCCGGTTCAATATCTGGTCGTACCGCGCTTTCTGGCGATGCTGGTGATGCTACCGGCGCTCACGATCATTGGAAATTACATCGGCATCTTAGGAGGCTGGGCCGTATGCACCTTCTCGCTTGATTTTAATACCGCTGGTTACGTTCTCCGCGCGTTGCAAAGCGCAGATGCGTGGGATTTGTATTCGGGAATGATCAAGAGCGTCGTTTTTGCGTGGATCGCTATCACAATTGCGTGCAACGCCGGGCTCAATGTCGAAGGTGGCGCGGAGGGCGTCGGCCAGGCAACCACGGCCTCGGTCGTGCAAGCGCTGCTATCGATGTTGGTCATGAACGCCGTTCTGACCGGAATCTTTTTCTTTGGTGCATGAAGGCGAACGAAGAGCCCATCATCGAAGTAACCGATCTTGTCCGCCATGCAACCGACTTCGGGTTCAGTAAAACTTTTTGGTGAAGAAATCACAACGATGAAGGAACATGAAATCATACGTGTCCGGCAACGATTCGGGATGCTATTTCAATCCGGCGCCCTGCTCGCCTCGCTAACCGTTGGCGAGAATGTTGCGCTGCCGCTTTTGCAGCACACTGATAAGTCAGTTGACGAAGTCGAAGAGATTGTGAAGCAAAAACTTCAGATGGTCGGCCTGACTGGTTTTGAAGATCTCAAACCGGACGAAATCAGCGGCGGAATGAAAAAGCGCGTTGGATTGGCGCGCGCACTCGCGCTCGATCCCGAGTTGCTTTTCAGCGACGAGCCGACCTCCGGGCTCGACCCCATCATGACTGCAGTTGTGGATCAACTCACTCTCAAATTGACCCGTGGCAGCCATATGACAGCAGTGGTGGTGTCGCACGACATGACGAGCGCTTTTCGCATTGCGACACGGATGATTATGCTTGGACACGGCAACATTGTCGCGCAGGGTACGCCGGATGAAATCCGCACAAGTTCCAATCCGGAGGTGCAACAATTTATCAAGGGCGAAGCCGACGGCCCTGTGCCTTTGAACCTTTCGCAGGAAGAGCACCAGGATCATCGACACGTAAAGCCCCGCCCGCTCTTTGGCGCGCGGCACCGCTTCCATCACAAGACTCCATGAAACGAAATCTCTCCGATTACATCGTGGCGATCTCGGTCATCCTATGCAGTTTGGTCCTGCTCGCAGCGCTCACTTTCGCGCTTTCAGGCTATCGTTTGAAAAAACCGAAACGCACTTTGCAAATCAATTATGAAGATGTGACCGGCATTAAGGCGAACTCCGAGGTCCGTTATGCCGGTGCCCCAGCCGGGCGCGTCATCGCGATGCGCCACCTGACTGCGAAGGAGCGAGAAGCGTCTCCAAACAAAAAAGACGCCGTGCGGGTGACGATCAGCCTCGATGATGGGATTCCAGCACTGCCTACCGATGTAACCGCGACACTCAGTTCCGATACCATGCTCGCTCCCAAGTTTGTCGCGCTCTCTGCGGGCACGCCAGGCGGCAACACCCTGGCAAACAATGCGGCCATCGAGGGCCACCCGGCTTACGGCCTCGAACAGATTACTGCAGCGGCCGGCCCATTGTTCGAGAACGCAAACAAGTTGCTCGATAATCTCAATGTGACTGTCACGGGGTTGAAAGGAAATCTCGACCAATTCATGCCCAAGCTCGGGCCACTTGCCGATTCGCTAAAGATAGACGTGGACAATTTACAGAACGTGATCACAAACCTCGATGGCCTCGCAAAGGGCGCGGACTCAGTGCTTGGGACGGCCGACCAGTTTATTAGCACAACCGACAAACAGCTTCAGGAACAATTGAAACAACTCCACGTCACGCTTTTGAATCTGAAGGTTGTCACAACCTACGCCAAAGCGCTCGTCGAAACGCTCGCCGAAAAACCAAACCGCGTCATCTTCAGCGGCAAACCAGCCACGCTCACCCCTGAATCCGAAATCCTCAAAAGCTCAAAACCACTGCCCGCCAGAAGACCTTAAGTCATGGCTGCGCACGGGTTGAGAGCTAAGCAGCTGCAAATGGACTAGCAACGAATCTCAGTGGTTTCTCGTCTTTACCTGGACGACCTTGGAGTTGGGGCTGGTACCGTTGCCGTTATACGCTCGTACCCGGTAATAATAGATCGTACGCGCGGCCAGCCCGGTAACATTGTAACTCGTCGTGTTGCCGACATCCAAATCCTGATACCCAGGTACGTAATTGACAAAAGAACTGCTCGTGGACACATCCAACCGATAACCTGTCGCGCCACTTACGCTGCGCCAGTTCGCGGTGAAGCTGCTGGCAGTCACGTTGGTTGCCTTTAGCGCCCTTGGAGCCGCTGGCGTCGGCGCCGGCGTAGGAGTAGCCGTCGGTGTTGGCGTCGCCGTAGGTGTCGGTGTTGGCGTAGGTGTCGGTGGTGGTATTGTCGCGCAGTCGCCAGGTCCGGCGGTGTTATTGACGAAGCCGGAGACTGTGCCACTGAACGGCGATGACGTTGTATTCCCGGTGGCATTCACTACCACCACGAAGTTATGCCCTACGGGAACGGTGAAGGAGTAGGTCGCTGTGTCGACCGTGGTCCCTAGGCCGACAATACCACTGTCGCCCAGGTAGTTCGCGTCGATGTTGGTCGGATCGTAGACCTGGTCGTAAGCGACGCTTTGTAAACGTTTCGTAAGCGTGCGTTCCGGGGAAACCACCGCCGGGGCTGCTCTTAGGGGCGGAGCAGGTGCTCGGGCGGCCATCCCGGCCAATACGATCGGCCTGCGTCGGATCACTCGCCGTGAGCTGGCTGGGTGGAATCTGTTGATCCGGACCGCCGGCACAGGTCGGGATGGTGAACGGGATCGACTTGCTTCCGCTCGCGTAAGTCAGGTTAAGTGAAAGCGCGATGTCCGCGCCGCAGGCGAATGTATCCGAGACCGAAATCTTGAACGGCGTCGCGTTCGTGCTGCTGCCATCGATCAACATGTCTGGATAGGTGGAGCTTGCGTCGACAACTGTGACGCCCGGAGTCGTTGTCGTGAGCGTGGCCGAGATCCCCGTCTCTTTCGCGCAGCCGTTGTTTTTGACGCCGAGATTGACGAGCACGCATTCGGCGCGGTTAACGATGCCGTTATTGTTGCCGAGCGAATCGTCAATGGTGAAGCCGTTCGCCTCGAGCTTTGATGTGCCAGTCATTTGGAAGTTCTGGGTAACGGTCCCGCCACCCGGCGGTGCGACGGTTGCCGAGGTAGGTATCGACGAGGTGCAGTTGCGCGTCGGGTCTGCGGCCGTGGCGGTGTAGCTGCCGGCTGGGACGAGAATGGTGTAAACGCCGCTTGCGTTACTCGCGCCCGCGTAACCGTTGCTCAACGAAACGGTCACCCCAGAAATCGGAGCCCCTGTTTGCGACGAAGTGATTGTGCCGGTGACCGTGCCCCACGAACCCGCAGCCGAGACGCAGGACGGGAACTTGAAGGCGGCGATCCGGGTGGACCAGTTGAAGCCTCCGTTCGTCTTCAAGTACTCGTTCGTATAATAGAAGGTGCATTGGTCGATCGGGTCGAGAGTCATGGCGCTGTAGTCACCCCAACGGTTCCCGGCGCCTAACTGCGAGCCAATGCCTGCCGTCATTTGAATCTCGGCGCCCATTGTGCCGACAGGATCACTCGCCAGGCGGCCGGTAACGTAGATGCCAGGGAAAACCGTCGTGCTCGACTTGCTGTAGCCGAGCGCGATGTTGCCATCCTTATCCATCGCGATCGACGGCAGCCATCGGTAGTTAGTATCGATATCGTAGTGCGCGGATTGGAAAAGCGTCGGCGTAGTCGATGAACTTCCGGCGTTGCGGAATTCGAACCATTCTACAGATCCGTGGTTGCTGTCGGTGCTGTCGGAGGGACCACTGACGATGAGCGATTCCTGCGGCGCGATTTGCGTGCCGTTGTTGCGGTAAGCTAACCGATGCATGTAGTGGCCTCCGATGTTATCGACATAATCCGTGGTGGCCGCTGGTGCAGGCTCCGGCACACAGGCGCGGGAGGTGTTGGCATCGCCCACGCACGGTGCATTGCCGAGGCCCTCCAGGATGGTAGGCCCCGCCGTTACAATCATCGTTGGATTGGAGCCCCACGTTGCCGCCACTCGAAACGAGTCGGTTAGTTCCGTGAGCGTGAAGTTAGGGCCGAGGACAAACTCTGCCTCGCCCGCAGGTGGAGGAGTTAAACTATCGAGATCGGCGGCAAGAAATCCATATTCAGCTCCGAGATCCTGGCTCTGCATGCGGGCTGGAAGACCAGCGATCATTTGCGCCCGCTCGAAAACGTAAAGGCGACCTGTAGTAAAGGTGCCGGAAGTGGCGTTGAACACATGCGTGCTCATGTAGTAGCCATCGGGCCATACCGCCGTGTGCGGATACCGCCTCCGACAACGAACTGCGAGAGAACCCAGCGACCAGCCAGGATGTCGTAAGAAACCACGGGGTCGCCGTCGTTGTGCGACGCGCAGAGGCCGCCCAAGGGCTGGAAGAGAGTGTTACCCGCAGCGGGACCGTAGAGCAGGGCGCCGGTGGTTTTGTCAAAGACGGCGAAGCTGGTGTTGTTCCATTGCACGTATTGCGTCGAGCCCACGCGGCCATTCACGTCCGGGGGATTACCAGAAGGCGAGAATCCAGCGAGGCCCACGCCCACGCCCTCGAAGTTGAGGCCGGTCGGGCTCGGCGCCGAGATCACGTCTCCCGCAACGGTCTGCTGCGACCCCCGGATGCCGCCGCCACTTTGCGTTGGAGGCTTGGGAGGAATCGGTTCAATATGATAATGATTGATGATTGTCGCCGAATCGATCGCCTGCATGTCCCGCAACTTCCCGGTGCGCACCGCCGTGACCGGAGTTAGGTTGTGTGGTGGTCCGCTATACGGAATCGCGGGCGCCGTTTGCGGTGCTCCTGGCGGTCGCTCTGCCGGATACTTGTCCGTTTTGACTGCACCACCTGGTTGTGATTGTGACATTATCGCGAGGGTCGATGCCAGCCGCGTCAGCCAACGGGACGAACGAATCGTCTGTGTGTTGTTGTCGGGCTGCGCGCCTGCGAAGGCGAACAACGTAAGCATCCCTGCCGTGAGGAACAGGAGAAATGCGGCGAGGACTCGGAAGTTAAAGAAAGTTACCGGGCGTGGATTTTTTGTTTTCATAGCTAAGGATCTCGGAGGCGAATCACAAACCGGTCACCTGCCGTTCACGAGACGCCAAATGTCGTTCGTTTTCAGACAACTATCCGGTTGTATCTTTTCTGGCGCGTACGTCAAAAGTTTTGTTCTCGCAAGGAGCCTGCCTCAGTTCGTCGCGATTTCCATTCTCAGCGAAATTCGTCGGATCGGCTAGACCTTTCATCCACTGAATGCTTCGCAGGACGGGTTGTTGATCATCGGATCGAAGATTTTTTTGCTCGGGATCAAGCTCGTGATCCCCGCACCCTTCATCCGGGCAGTCGGTGATGTCGTTGATGCCGTCTGGGCAAGGCTGCGCGTCAGCGGTTACGCAGAAAACAGAGACTAAGAGAAAAAGTATTATCAGGGCTCGTTTCATTTGGGATCGCCTCCCGCTCGGTTCGTATCATTTTTGTGATTGCTGTGTGAA
>QHOM01000089.1 GCA_003218785.1 Verrucomicrobiota bacterium | reverse complement strand
CCCGATCGGCCCGGCATAAATTCTCTCCAGCGCCCCAATCATGTCGCGCAGCGTCATCTGCCGGTTGTCGAAGAAGAATTTCGATACAACGCGAAGATCGAGATCCTTTTCGCTGAAACCGAGTTCGCGCAGGGTCAGCAATGGATTTTCCGGGCGCGTCTCTCCGAGCGGGTTTACGCGCGCGATGGTGTGCCCAAGAATGCGGTAAGCGTACACGAGTCCGTCCACCCGCGACTGCAGCGAACTTTCGCGAACTTCGACCGGTCTGGTGACCGCGCCATCGTGTTCCGGTGTTTCCCCCAGCTCGAAGCCTTCGAAAAACGCGGCCCATCCCGAATCGACTGACTCAGGATTTCGTTGCCAACGCCGGTAATTCTCCTCGATTAGATCGAGATTCGCGCGAGCTGCAATTGAAGTGCGCATATCAGATTTAATCTGCGACTATTAGGCTGCGCGGCAAGTTGACAGTGCGAAGAGTGTTCCGTTACTTGGTGCCACATGACGGTGGCTGAAATCTACGAATCGGTAACGAGCGGCGGCGCGAGCGATTTTGCGGAAGTCGTGGCTGTGTTGAACCGAAATAAACCGTGGTGTTTGATCGGCGGGCCGGCGGTGAATTGCTACGTTGAACCGGTTTACACGGTGGATGTCGATCTTGTGGTGGTCGCGACAAATCTTTCGCAAATTGAACGCGAACTGGAAGCGGCCGGATTTAACGTCGCGCGATTTGAACATTCGACGAATGCGCAACGCCTCAGCAGTAAACTCAACGTCCAATTTACAGCCGATCCTCGGTATCAAAGTTTTTTTGCGAACGCGACTGAACGCGAAGTTCTTGAAGCCCGTGTTCCTGTAGCCAGTCTGGAAGATATTATCCGCGGCAAAGTGTGGGCGTGGCAGGATCCGGCTGGGCGCCTAAGCAGGCGGAAAAAAGATGAGCTCGATTTGGTGCGAATTGCCGAAGCATACCCGCAACTGCGTGCTTTAATCCCTAACGAAATCGTCGCGCAATTATGAAGGTGGCATCAGCAACGCTGGGTAACACACGCGTCTTGCCTGTTGGTCTCGGTGTCCCGCCGAAACGGACTTTTTCCTGGATTTCGTTCACACCGAACAATCGCAATGCGCAACAAAAGTGCGCGATCGCGAGGAGGCGATCGCCAGCACACGAGACGCGCGCGCTCCCCAAAGGTCTTGCCGGCAGTCGTCAATATTAACACCGAGCGCGTGGTCAGGAAAACCGTGCGCGATCCATTTGAGGATTTCTACGCGCAGTTCTTTGGTTACAATCGTGTTCGGCCGCACGAGATTCGCCAGACCCTGCAGAGTCTCGGCTCCGGCTTCATTGTTGATCCAGCCGGTTACATCATTACCAACCAGCACGTCGTCGAGCGCGCCGCAGATTTGAAAATTCACGTGACGACGAACGATGGGAAAACCTACAACGCCCACTACATCACCGGCGACGACAAGACCGATCTGGCATTCATCAAGATCGACGCCGAGACCGCATTCCCATTTATCAGCCTCGATGATATTTCGCCGAACCTGCTGGGCGAAACGGTGATCGTAGTCGGCAATGCAGTTGGGTATGGCAGTTCGATCAGTCGCGGAGTTCTTAGCGCAGTGAAGCGCAACATCACTGTGGACGATATCGAGTACAAAGACCTGGTGCAGACAGATGCGGCCATCAATCCGGGTAACAGCGGCGGCCCGGTCATCGATCTTTCCGGGCGACTGGTTGGCATCAGCTCGGCGAAAATGGCATTCACACCGCAGGGCGTTCCAACGCAAGGATTGGGTTTCGCTATTGGGGCGGAAGTCGTGCGCGATAGCATCAACCGATTCAAAAAGATCGCGCAGAAACAGCCCGAGCCGACGAACCGTCCCGCAACCAGCGAAGTATCGGCGTCCAGCGCTGAGCGGCTATTTGGAATGCAACTCCAGAATTTGAGCGAGCAATTAAGCGACGCGCTCGGTTACGCGCAAGGCCACGGTGTTCTGGTTGCCGCAGTCGAGCCCGACAGCCCGGCGGACGAAGCGGGAATTGAACGCGGGCTCGTAATTTACCGCGTCGGCAAATCCGAAGTGAACTCTGTCGAACAAATCGACGGCCTGCTTGGCCGGGTGCAGAGCGGCGCGAAGGTGAGCTTCACCATCGGTGTAATCCGCACCGGCGGACGGGGTCGGCAGCTCGCTACCTTGACCATGGCGGCGCGCTGATAAAAAAATGGCAACACAATTCAGGTTCGGTTGTCTCATGCAGATATCCCGCAATGATTAAGGTTGAGAATCTAACGAAGCGTTACGCCGGCCAACCTGCCATCCAAGATTTGAACTTCGAAGTCGGCCAGGGCGAAATCATGGGATTTCTGGGACCGAACGGCGCCGGAAAAACCACGACAATGCGCATTTTGTCCAGCTTTATGCCGCCCACTTCGGGTCGCGCCACCGTCGCCGGGTTCGATGTTTTTGAGCAATCGCTTCAGTCGCGGGCACACCTCGGCTACATGCCGGAAAATGTCCCGCTCTATAATGACATGCGCGTGACGGAATACCTTGATTATCGCGCGGCGCTCAAAGCGGTCCCGCACCGCCGCATTGCCGAGCGTGTTGGCGACGTAAAGGAACTTTGCGGTCTTAAGGAGGTGGAGAAGAAAGTCATCGGTACTCTCTCCAAGGGTTATCGCCAAAGGGTCGGTCTGGCAGATGCGCTTTTGCACGAACCCGATCTTCTCATTCTCGATGAACCGACTATCGGTCTCGATCCGAATCAAATCCGTCAGGTGCGCGAGTTAATCAAGAATTTGGGCAAACAGCACACGATTTTGCTTTCGACGCACATTTTGCCCGAAGTCGAGATGACGTGCAGCCGGGTCATCATCATTCATAAAGGGCGAATCGAGGCGTGCGATACGCCGGAGAATTTGCTCGGGAAAATCAGGCAGGCTGGCGGTGTAGTCCTTGAAGCAAAAGTGGGAGTTGACAACGGCGGGGAAGAACTAAAGAAAATTTCAGGTGTTCGCGATGTAACTGTCGATGCAGATGGCGATTGGAAGATATTTTCATTACGGGTGGAATCAGGCACTGACGTGCGAGAGGAAATTTTTCGCCTGGCCATTGATCGACATTGGACCGTACGCGAACTGACCCAGCGTCGAGCGACGCTCGAGGATGTGTTCGTCGAGCTCACCCATCCCGACGTAGTTTGACATCAATGTCGCTGCGAATGTCGATCTAGCCGCTATGCGTAAATTTTACACTCTGCTCTCACGTGAAGTGCGCAGCTACTTTCACTCGCCCATCGCTTACATCGTTCTCATCTTTTTCCTGATCATCAGTGGGATCGATTTCTATTTTCAGGTTTCCTTCATGAACCAGCGCCAGGTGCAATACACCGTGCAGGAGGCGTTCTTTAACTCGGTCTTCTTCTGGTTCGCCTTTGTTCTGATTTTTCCTCTCATTACGATGCGCCTGTTCGCGGAAGAATTTAAGCTCGGCACGATTGAGCCGCTCATGACCGCCCCTGTACGCGACGGGCATGTGGTGCTGTCGAAATTTTTTGGTGCGCTGGTCTTTTACCTCGTCCTCTGGATCCCGACGCTGCTTTACTTCGCGATCTTTCTCAAGGTAACGCATCAGCCAGCGGCTCATTCCGCCGGAGCGTACTTCGGTTCGTATCTGATGCTTTTGTTGCTGGGAATGTTTTATCTCTCGATCGGTTGCCTTACCTCCGTCCTGACCAACAACCAAATCATCGCCGCGATCATTTCTTTCTGCGCAATCACATTATTGTTTTTTCTCGGTTTGGTTCAGTTCATTCTTCTCGACGTTAGCTCTGCCACGCGCGATTTGCTCGGCTACTTCTCCGCGATCGAACACATGGGAACATTCTCGCGGCATTCCAATCCCGCAAATGGAGGCTATGACCAATGGCTGAAGAGATAAAGCAGCGGGCGCGCTCGAAAAAAATCCATCGGGTTCAGATCGGTTTCAATGTTCTCGCGCAAATCGTTCTGATTTTATTTCTCGCTGTGATGGTGAACTCCATCGCCTTCAAACACTACAAGCGTTGGGACTTTTCCCGCGACCAAAAATATGCGCTCTCTGACAAAACGAAGCGTTTCCTCAAAACGCTCAAAGGCAAGATGCGCGTCACGATTTTCTTTTCGCCCAATACGCCCATTGCTGTCGACGTTCAGAATTTGCTGACGGAATATCAATATGCAGGGAACGGAAAGATCGATATCGAACATATCGATCCCGAGCGCAATCTTTCGCGCGCCAAAGAGCTGTTCGACAAGTACAAGGTTGTCACCGACGAGAGTCTGTTGGTACTCGATTACGAAGGACGCAATAAAACGGTTAAGGCGTCCGAGATGGCTGATATCGATCAGAGTGGAGTGGCCTTCGGCGAAGGCCCACGGGTGGCCGCATTCAAAGGAGAGCAGGCTATCACGAGCGCGGTGATGGACCTTGTGGAAGGGAAGAAAAAAACTCTTGCTTACGTCCTTGGTCACAAGGAGCCGACGCTTTTAGAAAACAGCGCGATCTCCCTGCTGAAGGCATTCATCGAGAACGAAAACATTCGATTCCAGGAGCTGAATCTTTTCGATGTCGATTCCGTTCCGGCGGAAATGAACGCGATCGTGATTATTGGGCCGCAATACGATTTCTCCGATCGCGAAATGAAATTGTTGCGCTACTTCTGGGATAAACAGGGGCGAATCCTGCTTCTTCTCGATCCCGCAGCCAGGACGCCCAGGCTGGACGCATTTCTTAACGAACTGGGCGTGAAAGTGAACGACGATCGGCTGATGGTCTTTTTGCGCACGGGAATCCAGGAGCTGGCGCTTACGCGAGATGTGCAAGCGCATTTTCTTGGCGATAGTCCAATCACAAAACGACTAGCGGACGCGCAGGCGCTCTTTTTTGGTGGCACATCGTCGCTCACGCTCGAGCCCGACCACGTACGCGCTGCCAACATCCGGGTGGAGCCTCTGATTCAGTCGGAGAAAGGTTATTTTGCCGAAACGGATTACAACACCGACGATCAGGTAAAGCTGCAGGCTGATGCCAAACGGAATCGCAACACACCGCTAACGATCGGCGCATCGATCGAGAAAGGCGGTAGCGCAGACGAGCGCGTGCAGGTGAATTCGTCGCGCCTGGTGGTGGTGAGCAATGCGACGTTCGTTCAAGACAATGCGATCACGCAGGATCAGCAGGCGCTTGATTTCGTCTCTGGCAGCGTGAATTGGCTGCTGAGTCGGGAAAAGCTTATCGGTATCGCGCCAAAAATTGCAAAACCTCTCACGTTCAGTCTCAGCGAAGACGCGTTGCGCAATTTCCGCTGGATCGTTTTGGTTTTGATGCCGTTGATTCCAGCTGTGATCGGAGCCGTCGTCTGGTGGCAGCGGCGGGTTTGACTGGTCGAGTCTACTTATGAATTGGAGGACTACCCTGGTTTTGGCCGCGCTTACGCTCGGCGTTTTCGCTTATCTCAGGTTCGTTGAGATGAAACAGCCGAGCACGGAAGAAGCCAAACGCCAGGCGCAAAATGTTGTTAAGTTCGACCGAAACAAGATCAACGGCATCGTCATTCAAAATGGGGATGAGAAGATCGAAATGCGACGCCGCGACAACAGATGGCGTCTTGAAACCCCAATCAAGGACCAGACGGACAGTTCTTTAATCGAGAATTTGCTGTCGGATTTGGAGAACTGGCAGAGGGACAGGATAGACCGCCGGAAATTTTATTCGGAAAAGACGCCGCGTTGGAAGGCAAGATGTATGTCCGCTTCGAGAATTCAAAGGAAACGTTTGTCGCCGGACAATCCGTCAAGAAGGACATCGATAAAAAACCGGAAGAATTCCGCGACCGGAAATTAACCGATCTGATCACCGCGCAGGTGTCGCGAATCATTTTAAAGATGCCTGCTGGTGAAATGGAGCTGCAGAAGAAAGCCGATCATTGGGAAATCGTGAAGCCGCTCCGTGCACGCGGCGACGACCAAAAGATTAACGATCTGATCGCGCAAATCACTACCGCCCGCATTCAACAATTTGTGGCAGACGACCACGGCGATCTCAGCCCTTATGGACTGGTCGAGCCGCGCGGCGCAATCACGTTATTTACCCAGGCGGATAAACCGGGACAGCTAATGCAGATCGGCGGCATCCCGGAAAACGAAAAAGATCAAACCTATGTGCGCTTCGCATTACGCGGATTCGTTTACACGGTGCCGAAGAAGATCGAAGAGATCCTCAACACGAAACCAGACGATTTGCGCGACCGCCATTTGGTCCGAATCGACACCAACGTTCTTGACCGGATCACAATCGAGGCACCGGGTAAAGGCAAGGTCGTTCTCGCCCGCAAAGATGAAAATTGGACAATCACAAACCGTCAGAACACCCCGGCGAATTCACGTGAAATTCGGCGTTTCATCGACACACTGCAAGATGAGCGGGTGACAAAATTTGTTGAAGACGTGGCTTCCAACTTGGCGAAATACGGCCTCGATAAGCCGCAGTTGCAATTGACGTTCAGCTCGTTTGCCTCGGAGAACACTGCCGAGACGAAAGCTGGCGAGCAGCCATTTGTCACGGTCGCCTTTGGGAAAGTAGATGGTGATAATGTTTACGCGCGACTTGCCGATGAGCCCTTTGTCGTGGCACTCCGTCGCGGATTGCTCGACCAAATTTTCACTGATCCTTTGCAATGGCAGGAATTGTCGATCTTCAAGTTTAAACCGGAACAAATTCATCGCCTGAGCGTCATGACAGACAAAGAGTTGTCGCTGGAGCGCGGCGAAAATAACCAATGGCGCTGGCTGAAAGGAAGTGGCGACATCAATCAAACTAACGTGCAATCGTTGCTCAACACATTGTCGAACTTGCACGCGGTGCGCTGGCTCGAAGCAACACCACCTCACCACGGTTTCGAAAAACCGCAACTTGTGGTCACATTCATAACGTTACCCGACGACAAAGCTTTGCACAAAGTGACGATAGGTTCTGGGACTAGTGACGGCACGTGGTTCGCACGCGTGGACGAGCGGGAAGGCGCCTTCGTGCTGAGCAATCCGGATTTGAACACGCTAAAACTGCCGCTGGTTAGCCAACCCATGCGGTCGCCAAGTCCATCGCCGAGCGCAACCGCATCGCCCACCGCGAAGCCATAATCCTATAGCGACCGCCTTGTCGGCGGCGCAATGCGGGGCTGGCTAAGAACGGCAGTGCCGCGCGTTGCACAAGGACGCGGCTACAGGCCAAGTCGGTCGGACCTTCCTGGCGCGTGGAACGAAAGGCAATAAGTCCGACGCTCCGGAGGGAGCGTCCCTACCTGGAACAAATTTTCTCCGCGGTATAAATTGTGACGATGCCGCCAGTGAGCAGTTCGCATGTCGCACGCGTGAATCCATTCGCTGCCATCAGCCGGGACATCGCATTGCCGCTCGGAAATTCTTCAATCGATTCGCCAAGATAATCGTAAGCGCTTTTCTTCTTTGTTAGAAAGGACCCGAATAATGGCAAGCAGCGATGCAAATAGAAACGATAGATCGCGCGCAAGATCGAGATCGTCGGCAGTGAAAACTCGAGGACGAGCAAGTGCCCATCCGCGTTAAGCACGCGCGACATCTCACGAAGCGCCTCTCCCCAATCTTCCATGTTGCGTAAACCGAACGCGACAGTGGCACAATCGAACGAAGCATCGGCGAACGGCAGCTTCATTGCATCCGAAACGACTGTCTGACGCACACCTTTTCGTTTCGCCAGTTCCAGCATTTCAGGCAGGAAATCGACTCCCACAACCTCCGCATCCGGCAACTTCTTTTGCAACGCGAGCGCCAAGTCTCCTGTGCCAGTGGCGAGATCGACAATTTTCTTCGGCTGCCAACTCGCGGCGACCTCAGCGGCGCGTTTTCGCCAATAAAAATCGATCCCACAACTGAGCAGGTGATTCGCCAGATCGTAGCGTGCAGCTATCGATCCAAACATTTGCCGGACTCGTTCAGGTTGTGTTGCGATACTTGACTTAGTCACTTCAAAATTGATTCAACATCAACTCGCAACTTCGCGATCACTCGTCCCTTTTCTAGTTACTACTTCGAGTAATAACGGGCAAAGACGGGCGACGAGAACTTCGAACATCTATTTTGTTATAAAAAGTTGATTGCCATTTCAGCCAATTCCGGCTATCTGACAAGATATGGATATATCTGTTGAAGAGTTACAAGAAGCCATCTCAATTCGCCGACAAATCGATACCCTGGAAAAACGTCTTTCCTCAATCCTTAGAGGTCAGCGCTCTGCAAGCTCCCCACCTCGCACAGGCCGCCGCCATATGTCGGCCGCGACTCGGGCCAAACTTGCAGCCGCTGCCACAGCTCGTTGGGCAAGGCTAAAGGCTGGGACGAAAATAATTCCCACGAAAATGATTCCCGTCAAGAAAGGTGGAATCACCCCTGCTGGCCGAAGACGGCTGTCACAGTTAATGAAGGCTCGCTGGGCGGCACGAAGGAAAGCTGCGGCGAAGAAGTAAATCAGTCGATTAGAACTTGCAGACGGTCGTTCCAGTTGTCTTCGGCTTTGCCGAGAGAAGCTGGTTAGCTAAACGCCAGTGTGGCGCAAGCTAACTATTGCTCGCGAGAGGACTCGAACCTCCACGGGTTTCCCCATACGGTCCTGAGCCGTACGCGTCTGCCAATTCCGCCACGCGAGCAAAAGACAGCGGCACTACAATGCGCAGACGGCCAGCGGGCTGCAAGATCGAACCAGTGATCTCGATTCTGTGATACGAAGGAGGCAATCGGTGCCTGGTTAAATTAGCCCGAGCGCCTCTTGCGTGCACGAACTTCCAATTGGTGCGCTTTGCGTACCTTGCCAACAGAACGCAAAAGGTCGGCGTAATTCGACACCACAATCTCATAATCCTTCGAGGGCTCTTCATTCGCCTCCTCCCAAGCCTTAAGCGAAGCGCGATAAAGCTCAGCCGCTTTCGCGTAATCGCCGCGTGAATGATACACGACCGCCAGGTTGCATTTTGATTGGGCAATGTCGGGGTGCGTGGGCGGATACAATTTCTCGCGGATAGCCAACGCGCGAAGATGTACATTCTCCGCCTCAGTGTAACGGCGCTCGTTCGTGTAAAACACGGCCAGGTTATTCAGCACTGACGCCACATCGGCATGAACAGGCCCAAGCTGCTTCTCGTAAATCCGCAAAGCATGTAAATAGTACGGTTCGGCCGCTTTTTGGCGTCCCGATTTACGGAAAATAAGCGCAACGTTGTTCAACATTGTTCCGAGATCCGAATAAGGAATATCTTCGAGTTGGGTGCCCGCGGCGATCGCTTTCTCGTAGAAACTGATCGCCTCCTCGGATTTACCGAGATTATCGCATAAGAACGCAAGCCGGCGCGCGGAGCGGAAGATGGCGCGCTGGTCCGGTGGTTTTACCTTTTCCAAGATTGCATGTGCTTTGAGCAAGTATGCTTTGGCCGTGGCACGATCTCCCTTTTGATCGAGAAGCTGTCCTAGTTTTTCGAAGCTAGTCGCCAGTGGAAGTTCGGCGCCTGGGAAAGCGCGCTTGGCAATCTCAAGCGCTGTTTCAGCAACGCGAATTGCCTGAGGCAAACGATTTGTTGCACGCAACGTATCAAGTTTGTCATTGAGGATCGCCCAAAGCTTTTCTTCACCTTTCATCAAGCATCACCAGCCCTCGCTCAGCTGGGCGACTAATCGGGTCGCGAGGTCTTCCGTGGCGAGTGGCAACGCTTGCCGTTCGTCGGTGGTCACATCCTGGCCCACGAAGAAGCTGGTCGCTCCGACAGCTTCAGCCGCTGGTGCGAGCTCCGTTCCGTTCTGGGCGATAAGCGTGTATCTCAAGCGCATGGTCAAACTAAATTCTGTGGTTTGGAGCACGTTCCCGCGCACGGATCGCGCCGGCACCCTGTCGATACGGGTAATTTCAGCTTTTAAAGTAGCATCTGCATTTCCGCTGCCCGCAATCTGAAACGTCCCATCTTGTTGTAACTGCTTGATCACCGTATCAGTCACCAACACTTCGATACGAGGGACCAGGGTTTTGTTTCCGAAGGTGGGTACCGCGATTGTGTGAACGTCGCGCAGGTAATATGGCTTTACCGGCCCGATGTGATAGCCAAGGCAACCGCTTAGGGTAAAGCAGGCAAATACTGCCGCAAATAAGGCTTTCACGGCGCCGGTGAGGCGGACACTCCGGGAGAGGCAGATGCCTCGGGAGCTGAAGACGCGCCGGTGCTTGTGCTTGGCGGGGCCGGCAGAGGCTCGGGCGCAGTCGTAGTATCGGGCGCTAGCGAAGCTGGTGGCGGTAACGAAACATCAGTCTCCGGCGCAGGCAGCGGTGCTGCGTTGTTTGCTGGACCCGGCTTCGCCGCCCCGCTTCGGGCCGTCCGTGCTCCACGCGCATCTCCCTTTTTCTTGCCAGCGTCTGCCGCCGAAAAAGCAGGTTGAAGAGCAGCATCTCCGACTTTCGCGCGCAACTCATCGATCCGCTTCTTGGCCCGGTCACTTTCCGCCGATCCGGGCTGCTGACGGATCACTTCGTTGTAGTAGATGACGGCAGCGCGATAATATTTTTGCTTATCGTAAAATTTCGCCACTTCGTAGGAACCACTCGTTTGTTTACGCTCAAGAAGCTCAAGGTTAGCGTGTGCCTGCGCGGCTTTCTCGCTGTTTGGATAGTGAAAGAGGAAATCTTGGAAGGCAGTTCTGGCATTGCTCACTGCCGCAATGTCCTTAGTGCCTGTTCGCGCGGCGGTGAACCAGATGTAACCGATCTGATACTGCGCATCCACCGCGACCGGCTCGTTCGGAAACTTGTCCACTACTGCCTGGTAAGCTTGAAGAGCAGCGTCATTAGCGCCCTGCTTCTCGCGCGCGAGGCCAATGTCAAACTGAGCACGAGCGGTGTACTTTCCGTACGGCGCTGTCCGAACAACGTTCGCAAAAATCGTGACGGCGCGGTCCAAGGAGGATGCATAAGGGATACCGAGGAACCTCAACTTTTTACCCGTCAGATAAATTTCGCCGATGCGAAACTGCGCCTCGATTGCTTCATCAAAATGCGCGCTACTGGGATATTTTTCCACCAGCTGGCTAAATGAACCCGCCGCTGCGACATAGAGATGCAGCTGTTCCTGCAATTCGGCCGTGCGATAGAGCGCACCGGCCGCAAGGGCGTCTTTGGGATGGCGCCGCACAAGCGTCTTGTAGACGCGGATCGCTCGTTTCGCGTCGCCCTCTTTTTCCGCAGTCTGCCCAATCTGGAACAGCTCCGCTGCGTTCCCACTTATTTCTTCGTCGCCGGGCGCTACGAACTTCGCTTTTTCACCCGGTTGAAAGACCACGGCGGCCACACCTGGTTCGGGCAAAACCAGGATCGCGGCGGCGAAAAGTAAAACGGCCCGAATCACGAAATGCATGAGGTCGCAGACTAGTTAAGTTATCCATTCCGTCAAGTTGAACAGCTGGCCTTTGCGAATGCGCTTTGGCCGCAGTATTAATCGACATTCGGTTAGATCGACATCTTTTCGGCGGCGCAAAACCGATTAATCTCCTGACTCCTTTGAATCTAACCGATCAGCAAAAAATACGCATCGGTGCATGCGCATGGAGTTTTGAAGACTGGCGCGGCGCCTTTTATCCGCCGGATTTGCCGGACTCTCAATGGCTCGAATTCTATGCGCGCTATTTCCCGGCCGTTGAAGTGGATTCAACCTTTTACGGCGTTCCAGCCGAAAACACCGTCCGCCGTTGGCTCGAGATGACTCCCACCGCTTTTCGCTTCTCTTGTAAGCTTCCGCGCGAGATCACGCATACCCGCCGGCTGCGCGATTGCACCGCCGAGTTGCATTCGTTTCTCCGCGCCATCGAACCGCTCACACCAAAGCTCCAGGTCATTCTCATCCAACTCCCCCCATCCTTTGCACCAAAAGATGGCAAGCCAGCGCTGCGCAAATTTCTCGAACAGCTGCCGCGGGATTTCCGCTTCGCGATTGAATTTCGTCATACCGGATGGCACCGGCCGCAGATCATCCGGCTTCTGGAAAAATATCGCATTTGCTGGGTGTGGGCCGATACGACTCCCCTCAACGAGCGAAACCTTGCTCCATTCGAATTCCTGCCGCGCATCACAGATTTTCTCTATCTGCGTCTGCTCGGCGATTACGCAACGAAATACGATGTCGATGGTGGCCACGTCCATCGTTATGAAAAACTGCTATGGAAACGTGAGGCCGCCCTCGAAAGCTGGTCGCTCAAAGTTCAGCGGCATCTTTCGGAGGTCCGCAATGTTTGGGCATTCGTGAGCAATCACTTCGAAGGATTTGCGCCTGAAACCTGCCAACGACTCGCCGGGCGTCTCGGGTTTGATTTGCCCCTGCCGTCCGAAATAGAAAAGGTATTATCGGAACAAGAGCGATTGCAGCTCGATCTTCAGTTATAGGCGCGTTTGAAACAAAAGCGGCCGACACCTCTGCCACTTTTGCGGTCATATCGCGCATACAACGCGCACATTGCGTTTGTGTTTTTCGAAAACGCATACTCCGCGAATCTTGAAGATCGATACCTTCTGAGCCAGGCGCGGAAAATTATCGCCAAGCTGCAAGTGCGAATGCGCGTCAGAAGCAGTTGTAAATGGAACCCCTCTCTCTATTGCGAGTTCGATGATGCGGTCGGCCGGGTAAAGTTCGTCTACCGGCTTTCGCCATCCAGCCGTCGAAAGCTCAACTGCAAGATTACGCGAACGAATAAAATCGAGCGTCTCGTTGACGACGGCGTCGATCTCTACATTTGGTCGATGACCGTGGATTTTGACAAGGTCGAGATGCGCGAGACAATCGACCAGCCCAGTCGCGGCCATTTCGCGAACCCGGCGAAAATAATCGGCGTAGATCGCATCGATATCGCGTCCCTCGAATTGCTCGGCGCCAGCCGGGACGCTGTCGAACATCTGATCGGCATGATCGAGGAAATGAACCGAGCCCAAAACAAAATCGAGCTTATTCCAATGTTGCTCGATCCATTTTCCACCGACGGCTGAGTGAATTGGATCGTTATCGAGCTCAATCCCAGCGCGGATTTTTAGATCGGGATTTTTCTCCCGCAGACGATCAATTTCATCAAAATTGATCCCAGCGTAATAACGATCGTGGTCGGTGAAAGCGATGTCCCTCAGTCCGAGCTCACGCGCCGAATCCGCCCATGGTTGAAGCAGCGCTTGCGTGTAAGGCTGCACCCGATGTCCCTGTGGATGCGTGTGATAATCGGAAAACAGGAGCAAGGGACCGGCAGACTGATGAAGTGGTAAGGTTGCGCGAGAAATCATTAACCTATTGCTCCATGCCTCCAGGCATTAAGGCACAGCCAGGAATTTTTGCCGGACTCGTAACTCCGGGTACGCGGGAAAGAAAGCTTCGGCGACAAAGACGTGATTGTCGGACCACTTCGTCAGGATATCTCCGGCAGAGTTCCTCAAATAAATCTCGACCCGCTGGTTCGTCGTAAAGTCGAGGGAAACGGGACGCTTGGACACATTCGTCAACGTCATTTTGATCTCAAGTTGGCGGACCTCGGACAGCTTTACAGTCTGCGGCGCGATCTGGAGGTCGAGCGCGAGGCCACGCAATCGCGGATCTTTGTATTGCGGTACTACCTCGGGAGAAAAGGGATGCAGAATGCGGCCCAACCAACTCCGTCTGTGCGGTGTCGCCGTAGGCGCGGGTTCCTGGCCCAGGGTGCGCCCGACGATCGCGGAAATCAGAAAGAGCAAAACAACGTGTCGCATCATGAGCGGGCTTAAACAGCAAACGTTGCAAATCCTGTCAAACCCTTTATCAATCGGCATGAAGAGTCTCTGGGTGTTCGCGCTTTGGCTACTTTTCGTGGCACCCGGAGGCGTCGCGAAACAACGACATTGCATGTTCCGGGTGCACGCACAAGCGAACTCTCAGGATACCGCAATATTCGCTACATTTGTTCACGCACAACTCTCCGGAAAAGATGTGGCAATCGAAAAAATCCCGCGAATTTCGGAACAGGACGTCGTGGCGTTTTATCCTTATATGGCTGCGGACGGAACCTACGGCGTTCTGTTTCAACTCGACGAGCACGGGCGCATCGCGCTCGATGCCTTAAGCATTGAGCGCCGGGGCAGTCTGCTTTTTGTGTTCATAAATGGACGCCCGATCACCGAACTCGCAATCGACAAGCGTGTTTCCGACGGAAAGATCTATGTCGCTTCCGGACTGACTGCGGCGGACATTGACTTGATGAAAAAAGATTGGCGATTAATCGGACAAAAGAAACGTTGACTATTTCACCGGGAATTCACTGGCGTTTCTTGCGCGGCGACCGCTTGCCAATGTCCATGGCGATAAAGCATGACATTGGTCAATCGAATTCGCAGCATGATCCGCCTGTTTTGATCGCTCATCATATTGAGGCCTCGCGCCACCGCTACGTCCTGATAAAGCTTGATCTTCACATCTTGAAGCCGTTGCGAATAGGGAAGCGGCTTGCTCAAACTCGCAAGCACTTGCCATTTATTTTGCAGTTCACCTTTCCAACTCGAATCGATGAGATCATCGGCCAGGATTCGATCGAGAGTTGCACAGTCGCGCTCGACTAATGCGCGCAGCCACCGCGTTCGATTCGAAGAACAGTGCGTTCATCACGGCCTTGGACAGACATTTCGCGCCCGAACGCCAGCGCTGGAAAAATCAACAATGCAATGGTGAGCCAGCAAGGCATTCCTCCCGGTCCCTTCATAGAGACGCTCTTTTCTTAAACCGACGGCGAATGAAGATTCGTTTTGCCACTGCGTTTCTGGTATTTCAGTTCGTTCGTTTTACGATGGCGGCACAAAACCAAATTGTCGACCTTGTCCTGCCCACGGATAACGACGCTCTTTTCTCAGGAGGGGGTCCGGCATTTTACCAATACATCGAGCGCAATTACAAAGGAGCGAAATCGACACCGTGGGAAGGTGGTCAGTACGGCTTTGTGCGTGATCCCATTGAGACGTCGGCGGGCATTGTTTATACGCGCTTTCACGAAGGAATTGACATTCGTGCCTTGCGCCGCGATGCCCGTGGCGAGCCCCTAGATGAAGTGCGCGCCATTGCGGATGGAAAGGTCGTACACACTAATCCCGTGCCGGGCTACTCGAACTACGGGAAGTACGTCGTGATCGAGCACCGCTGGGATGATTCAAATTACTACAGCTTGTACGGACATCTGAGTTCGATCGCGGTACAGCCCGGTAACGCGGTGAAGCGCGGTCAAACCATTGCCGCGATGGGCTACACCGGGGCCGGATTGAACCAGGCACGGGCGCATCTTCATTTGGAATTGAACGTGATGCTCAGCCATCGGTTCGAAGCCTGGTACGATGCATTCTTCAAAAATGATCCAAATCACAATGGCATCTACAATGGAATGAATCTCGCCGGTCTCGATATCGCGCGGCTCTATCTCGCGCTCCGCAAAAATCCATCACTCAGCATTCCCCAGTTTCTCAGTGACGAAGAGATATTCTACAAAGTGACCCTGCCTAAATCACGGCATTTCGAGTTGCCAAGACTTTACCCCTGGATGCTTGCCGCGGATGTTCGCCATGAGAAATCTTCGTGGGAAGTCTCTTTCGCGCGCTCCGGTCTACCCCTAAAAATAGAACCAAGCGACAAACATGTGACCCAGCCGGAGTTAGGTTATGTTAAAAAAAGCTCGATCGATTATTCCTATTTGACTCGTGACGAAATTTCCGGTCGTGGCGGAAACGCGCATCTCACGAACTACGGCAAGCAATTAATGCGACTGTTCATCTACCCGGACTGAGTTGTAGCTCCTTCGTTGTGCGAAGCGCTCACGTTGCCATGCTGTTCGAGACGCCGTCCAGATGGGACGGCTACAGGATTCAGCACGAAGTCGGCACGCGCTGTGCAAGGGCGACTCCGTGCGGAATTGCACCTTGTACAAACCCAAGACATTCGACAGCACCGCTCGGTTTTCCTGGAAGTGCGATCACAAGGGAAAGATCGACGATCGCCGCCAAGTTGCGCGACAGGATTGAATTGGGAGTAATTTTCATCGATTCAGCGCGCATCACTTCCCCAAAACCGGGTAGCTCGACGCGCATGATCGCGCGAATTGCTTCTGGCGTGACGTCGCGCGGGCCAATGCCGGTCCCGCCAGTGGTCAAAATCAAGCCGCAACCTTGTTGAGAAAATGAGCGAATCGTCTCCCGAATACGTTCCGCGTCGTCTGGCACAATCGCTTCCGAAAGGACCTGCCATCCATTTTTCTGCGCTGCATCCTTCAATGCCGGTCCACCAAGATCGTCATATTTGCCAGAACTGGCGCGATCGGAAACCGTGATGATGCCAACCTGTATTTGCATTTGTAGTGTGGCGCTCTAGTAGGGTCGCACCATTTTGCTGCCAACCCGAGCGACGGTTACAGACCGCTGCTACAGCTGATGTTTTGATTTTTCAACCAAACGCACGTCCGAAATCTGCATCTCTTTGTCAACGGCTTTGCACATGTCGTAGACGGTAAGCAACGAGACAGTGACCCCAGTGAGGGCTTCCATCTCGACACCAGTCTGCGCGATCGTCCGGGCAGTGCAAGTTGCTTCGGCGTCATCCTGTGACATGACAAAGTCGATCCTAACCTCGCTGAGCGGCAGTGTGTGGCAAAGCGGAATCAGCAGCGCGGTTTGTTTGGCGGCTTGAATGCCGGCAATCCGGGCAGTTGCGAAGGCGTTGCCCTTTGCGATTCCGTCTGTGGAAATTAGTTCAAGCGTCTTGCGTTGAAGTTTGATTTTACCTTTCGCGACTGCGGTGCGCGCACTGAGCGGCTTGGCCGAAACATCGACCATTTGCGCGCGGCCATCGACGCCAATATGCGTGAGGCGCTTCATCTATCAGCCACCGATTGCAATCATCTTGCGGCCCGGCGTGTAATTATTGCGAAAGTCGTGCTGCTCAGGCTTTCGATCGACAACACCGAGAAAGAACTGCTTGAGCTCCTCATCACTCGCGCCGCCGCGAAGTGGTTTCATAATATCAAATTCGAGGTAGCTGCCGAGACAAGGACGGAGTTTCCCGTCACACGTGAGACGAAGTTTGTTGCAGCTCTCGCAAAAATGAAGGTTCGTCATCGCGCCGATAAACCCGATACGCTGCTGGCGGCCGGGGATCTGGTAATACGTCGCCGGACCGTTCGTCCGGAATTCCGTCTCCGGGATCAGACTTCTATAAGACGATTCAATTAAGCGTTTCGCCTCAAGGATCGACATGAAATTATCTTCGTCGAGAACTTCAGTCGTGCTCACCGGCATCATCTCGATGAACCGGAGAATCAGACTACGCGCCGCGGCGAATTCTATCAGCGGGATTAATTGATCCTCATTTCGGCCGCGCATCAGGACTGTGTTTAATTTGATCTGATCGAACCCAGCGGCGATCGCCGCAGCGATCCCCTCAAGCACTTGTGCATACAGATCGCGCCCGGTGATGTCTGAGTAAACCTGTCGATCCAATGTGTCGAGCGAGATGTTCACCGATCGGACGCCAGCGTCTCGTAAACTGCGTGCCATTGTCATGCCCGGCTCAACGTCACGCGCCAGAAGCGTCCCATTTGTCGAAAGACCGATGTCGTGAATGCCTCGGATTTTCGGAAGTCCGCGAACGAGATTAAGCACTCCCCGGCGGGTAAGCGGCTCGCCACCCGTAATCCTCACCTTCGACACACCGAGTTCCGCCGCGACGCGAATAAGGCGCAGCGTCTCTTCAAAAGTCAGGATTTCTTCGCGCGGCAACCACTCCTGCAACTCTTAGTCTTAATCAAGATAGCGCGGGGACCAGCAGAGTTGACTGGGTGAATCCCGGTCGTATTTTCCAGAATGATGCGTCAATTCCTTGCGAGGACGCTGACGTTCGGCATTGCCGCCAGCGCGTTAATCCTTGCGAGCTGTTCCACAACAGAGACGCGAATTTCTGGACATCCTGAAATTTATCAGACCCTTTCTCCCGGCCACCAGGCGTTGGTAAGCCAGGGACAAATTCGCGCGGGGATGTCACAAGGCGCGGTGTGGCTGGCATGGGGCTCGCCCGATCGCAAAATTGTGGGTAACATGCGTGGCCGTTCGACCGAAACTTGGATTTATATAAATTACACGACTTACCCGTACTCTTATCCTTACCCGTACTATGGTCCTGGTTTTGGCTATGGGTTCGGACTCACCAGCGTCGGCGTGGCAACGGGAAGTCAGCATCATCACGGCGGCCGTACTTTCGTTTTCTTTGGTAGTCCCTTTTACGATCCGTTCTATTATTCGTACATCCCACCAAGCATCCCGTACCCTTACAAGACCGTAACTTTCGCCAATGGCAGAGCAGTTTCCTTCCAATATTTGGTGCCGCCGTATCCCTAATAAAAAATTCTGTCGCTTTCGGCCACAGAACTAATCAGAGTCGCGGCACGCCTCGCAAATGGCTTACCGCTCCTTTCGAAAGTTCCTCGACGCTCTTGAACAAGCGGGCGAGCTGAAACGCGTTGCTGTCCCGGTCGATACCGACCTGCTCATCGCAGAATGGGCGGATCGCGAAATGAAGTCGCCCGGCGGCGGCAAAGCTCTCTTCTTTGAGCAACCGATTGTCGAGGGGAAAAGATCGGAATTCCCTCTCGCAATCAACACAATGGGATCGCGCCACCGGATGGCGCTTGCCTTGCAAGTCTCGAACATCGGAGACATCGCTCAGGAAATTCAATTCATCCTGAAAGCAAAACCGCCAACCGACCTTCGCGAGGGTTGGAGTTTGCTCAAGCAAGGAATTCATCTGCTGCATGCGCGTCCAAAACAGGTGCGCGACGCGCCGTGCCAGGAAGTGGTGACGATACTGGACACTGGATTCTCGATGCTGAACGAGAAAAGCGCGTCGAAAGATCCAATATCCGGCATTCAGCATCCAGCATCAGGGAGTTTCACTCTGCGCGATCTGCCGATTCTCAAATGTTGGCCGAAGGATGGCGGACGCTTTATCACCCTGGCAAATGTGCACACGCGCGATCCGGAGACAGGCGCGCGAAATGTCGGTATTTATCGCATGCAAATTTACGACGAGCGTACAACCGGGATGCACTGGCAAATTCACAAAGTCGGCGCGCGCCACGGCAAACGCTATTATGAGCGAGGCGAGCGCATGCCGGTGGCGGTAACTCTTGGCGGCGATCCTGTCTATACATTCGCGGCAACCGCGCCGCTGCCGGATGGTTTGGATGAACTCCTTTTTGCTGGTTTTCTGCGGAAGAAATCAATCGAACTCATTCGCTGCAAAACGATCGATGTCGATGTTCCGGCGGACGTCGACTTCGTTCTGGAAGGGTATGTTCAACCCGGTGAAATGCGTCCGGAGGGTCCGTTTGGAGATCACACCGGCTTTTACACCGCAGTCGAAGATTATCCCGTTTTCCATTTGACCGCGATCACCCATCGCCGTGACGCAGCTTATCCGACAACGATCGTAGGCATCCCGCCCATGGAAGATTACTATATCGGCGACGCCTGTGTGCGGATCTTTCTGCCGGTATTCAAAATGAATTTCCCGGAAATCGTGGACATGACGCTGCCAGCGGAAGGCGTTTTTCACAATCTGGTTTTCGTCAGCATCCGGAAACAATATCCGTATCAGGCTTTCAAAGTCATGCACGGCCTCTGGGGCATGGGCCAGATGATGTTCAGCAAATATATTGTGGCGGTTGACGAAGATTGCGACGTTCACAATACGAGCGAGGTGCTTTTCCGATTGTGCGCGAATACCGATCCTGCTCGCGACACAACCATTATCAAAAATCCAAGCGACTCGCTGGACCATGCGCCGACTGATCAGAACGTAGGCTCGCACATGGGATTTGATGCCACGCGCAAGCTGCCGGGCGAGAACTATAACCGCCCGTGGCCCGAATTGCTGAAAATGACTGAAGAAGCGCAGGCGCTGGTGGACGCACTTCAAGCGCAAGCGCGCTGATTTGCGAGATCGTCAACGAAGCTGAAAGCGGTTACGGCTTGCGGAAAAGCCGACCGGTGTCGACATCGCGAGTGAGCCCGCCAGGGGGGACTCCGCGAAGATCGTAGACGCGCCCGGTATAAGGGCTGTAATAAAAGCCAGGCGTTCCGGCCCAACGCGCGACTGGAAAGCCTCCAGGCGGCGGCGGACCGTAACGCGCAACCTGATCTTCTTGGATCGCCGCGCCAACCAGGGTGCCGGCCGCTGCGCCTGCGGCTGCGCCAATCGCCGCGCCGCGAACGTGACCAGTGGCAGCTCCGCCGATGATTGCGCCAGTCGCAGCGCCCCAACCGGCGCCCTGACCAACTGGGGTTTCGCACGAACAGATAATTAAGGAACAAAGCGCAACGACGAAAGTAACTGCAAAAATTTGCTCTTTCATATCTTTTAAGGTTGCGGAATTGAACCGCGTGCCTCCACACAGGTTGCGCGGTTTCAAGACATGGCTGGTATGTGAGATGCCACTAAGGTCTCACGAATACCTTGTTCATGTGCGGATCCAGGACAAGCCCACCATGCGGGACTTTCGAGCAGTCGAACTTCTGGTGCGGCGGATACGGGCTCATGACAATACCGGAGGCTTGATGTGGATCTCTTTCCCCGGTCGGATATCCTGAACTTGGCGGCGGATATTTTTTCTCCGCTTCTGCTTTGCTGATTGGCTGTGCTACGATCACCTGGCCGCTTCCACTGCCTGCCGTAGCAGGACCAGTCTGCGCGCAAACAATCGTGCCCAGGACAAAAAGCCCAAGCACTGCTGCTGATATGATTTTCAGAGAACTTGTTTTCATATTTCGTTTCTAAAAGCTTCGCAACAGAGGAGTCAGACGGATGCGTAATGCAGGGAATTCAAATATTTTTGAGTAGCTGCGCTGCGATCTGGCCGACTTTCTCCATTTTGCTAAGCCGGTATTCTTTTTCGAAAACGCGAAATTTGTCCAGCTCCATTTGACGAAGCAGACCGCGGTAAATGGAGCTCATGATCTGAGCGGGCACCATTGCTCGGCGGTCTTCAGACGGAAGGGCCGCCGCCGCGCGAGAGAAAAACTCTCGTGCGCGCCCCGCTTCGAATTCCATCAGACGAACGAAACGCTCATTGTATTGTCGATCTTGCAGCTCCGCTTCGGAATAATTGAAGCGCGCCAAATCCTCCTGTGGCAGGTAGATACGGCCGTACCGCAAATCTTTCCCGACGTCACGAATAATATTCGTCATCTGCAAGGCCAACCCGAGCTCAAGGGCATACTCTTTACAGCGCGGATTCCGATATCCAAAAATCTCGATGCTCACCAGACCCACTGCGCTGGCGACCCGATAACAGTAAACACGAAGCTCCTCGAACGTGGCATATCGTGAGATGCTCAGGTCCATCTCCACTCCGGCGATAATTTCCTCGAGCATGGCGGTGGATAGCGAGTACTTGTCGATCAAACTCCGTACGTCATGAGCAAGCGGCGCCTCATCCGCACCCGCAGCGCGGAGCATTTTGCGCCACGCCTCTAGCCGCACTCGCTTCTCCGCGACGCTGAGCTCCGAAGAATCGGCAATGTCGTCGATCACGCGGCAAAACGCGTAGAAAATAGTGATGTCGCGCTTACGCTCGCGTCCTAGTGAAATAAATGCCAGCGCCAGGTTCGATTTGCTCTGGCGCGTAATTTTCGCCGCATTCACGTGCGTCTTCACGGGGTCGCTTAATACTGGATCCATCTCTCCTGGTTAACGCGTCCGGTTTCGCATTGGCGAAATAAACAGACCCATGAAGCCAGAAGCCAGCCAGTGATAATCCCACGGAGACAAGCGAAGATGAATTTCCACAGAAAGAGTGCAGCCAAGCGATCAGCGATTGCGCGCCGCACGATGGCGTCGCAAATCATGATGCAGAAAAAATGCATTCCGCAAATGATCAGAAACCACCCCAGAAGACTGCCATTTTGCCGGACGAACTGGCTGTGCGCGTGAATGGCTTTGCCCAGGCTCTCATTATGTAACGCGAGCGAGATTTGAACCGAGCAGAAAGCGATGATTAAACCGCTCATGAGCGCGCGCTCCATCGGGAGGTAATCGAGCACACCGGGAATGTTTGTGAAGTAGGCAAGGAGGAGTGGCAGCCGAACGATCAACATGCTAAAGAAGACGACAATGCCAGCCCACTTGAGAACATAACTGAAGCGGCGCATGGCGAAGCGAAAGAGTTCTCCTTCTTCAAAACTCACGCCCTTTATCCAGGCCAAACAGACGGTGATCAGATACACCTGGATGTAAACTCCAAAAAGGTATTCGAAAATGAATGCGACCGCATCCACTGTGGCCGAAATTCGCAGCAGCCCGGCGGCCGGGACAAGACCGCCCCACTCAGGTAATCGCCAGAATACAATCGGCTTCAAAAGCGACGCCAAGGCGCTCAACAGCAGGATCAAGTAGATGAAATAACTCCACAAACGATATCGCTTCCGCAAGGCGCGAAGCAATGCGCCATGCAGCCCACGCCAGTTGGTAATCATGAGCACAGCAGCCACGACCGAGAGCGGATAGGTGGTAGTTGCGTTATCGAAAATTCCCGCGACCCCTTCCACAGCAGGCAACGGCGTTTCCCTCCATATCTCCACAAATCGGGGCCAATGCCAGGTCGGTAGTGAAATGACCTGATTTAGATCGAGATCGCCGAAATTTCGGATAGGCGTGAAGGTGACAAATTGGAAAAGGAAGTAGCCGAACCCAAGAAGGGCAAAAGTGAGCCAGATGCGTTTATAGCGGCCGATACAACGAAAACCGTCCCCGAGCGCTTGGCGCACCGGATTAAAAAGCATCACGAGCGCATATCCGCTGCAGAGCCCAAGCAGAGGATATACTCGCGGGAGGCTCGATAGCATGCGGCAGAAATTATCCGTCTACCGAATCAAGCCCCAGTGCCGATTGAACGGCCAGTAAACAAACAAGCCACGCCCAACGAGGTTTTCTTCCGGCACCGGTCCCCAATAACGGCTGTCGTAGCTGTTGTAGCTGTTATCGCCCAAGGCAAAATAACCATGCCGTGGCACGGTGAACGAACGACTAGGTTGTGCTAGATAGTCACGGCCCAAGGCATAGCCGCGATAGGGAGGCTTGGCCGCCATGACGCGCTTGAATCCAAAGCTTTCCGCTTTCTCTTCATTGATATAAAGAAACGGCGGGTCGATGCGTAAACGATCTCCGGGCAGGCCGGCTAGCCGCTTAATGTAAAACGGTGACCCGGTTCCCGGGTCCTCCCGAATGCCGAAGATATGATTCGTCCGGAAAACAAAAACGTCGCCGCGATACGGTTTAACGAAGTTGTAGCTAAATTTGTCCACAAAGACCTGGTCGCCTGTGTCTATTGTGCCTCTCGCAATAATGTCGCCGCGGCGATAAGTCCGACCGGGGAAAACGTTGAAATCGCGAGTGAGCGTCTCGGGTGGCGCGTAGACAAGAAAATTTTGGTGCTCGCAGACCAGCCGCGAAAACGTGAAGAAGAAGAGAAGTTTTTTTTGCTCGATTTCAAAAACTTGATCATCCTCACGCGAGACAACGTTGATGTAATTGCGACCGAGGATAATGAACTCGCTGATCTGTCTCAGGATGTTTGGCGCTGGCGCGCTGCTGGATTGACCAATGATCCCATTTAAAGTCGGTTGCATCGAGCCGGTCGGAATTTTGAACGGCTGCAAGAAATAGGAGCGAATCCCCACTGCCACCACGATCGCCACCAAAATCACCTCACAATTTTCCCGCCAATGCGATACCCAATTTACCGGCGTCAACCTGTGTAACGTTTTATCGAGCGCGTCGGCCGTGCTGTGCACCCTCTCGTGGTCGCGCCGATGTAAGGCATCGCGGAGATTTTCTATTCCAGCGACGATCTCTTCGCGGTCCGAGCTACTAAGCAGATCATTCTTGTAGCGCAGATACTTGCGGGCATGCCGCAAAAGCAGTTTGCTGTGCTTGACGTGGCGGGGCGTGAACATAATTCAGGATGCTAGATGATTCCTCGACTTCGCTCGGAATGACAAAAACAAATCATTGCGCCTTTAACACCTCGATAAACGCTTCCTGGGGGATGTTGATCTTCCCGATGCTCTTCATCCGTTTCTTTCCCTCTTTTTGTTTCTCAAGCAGTTTCCGCTTGCGCGTGATATCGCCGCCGTAGCACTTAGCGGTTACGTTTTTTCGCAATGCCGAAACACTCTCGCGCGCAATAATTTTCCCGCCAATGGCGGCCTGAATTGCCACTTGGTAAAGCTGTCGCGGGATCACTTCCTTCAATTTGGCTGCTAGCTGGCGTCCCCTCGCCTCCGCGCGGTCTTTGTGCACGATCGTCGAAAACGCATCGACCGGCTCGCCATTTACGAGCAGGTCGAGTTTTACGAGTTTCGCCGGGCGATAACCGGCATGCTCGTAATCCATCGAGCCATAGCCACGCGTGATACTTTTAATCTTGTCATTAAAATCGACGAGAATTTCGTTGAGTGGGAGTTAGCAATGCAGCATCACACGGCGCGTATCGAGCGATTCGGTATGTTCCATCTGGCCGCGCTTCTCGAGAATTAATTGCAGGATGTCACCGATATTTTCATTCGGGCAAAGCACGTAGGCCTTTACAATCGGCTCGCGAATTTCCTGGAGCATGCTCGGATTCGGCAAGTGCGCGGGGTTATCGATCAAGAGTTTTCCCCCGCGCGCGGTCAACACTTCATAGACGACGCTCGGACTCGTCGCGATGATGTCCATGTTGTATTCGCGCCGGAGCCGTTCCTGGATGATTTCCATGTGAAGCAGGCCCAGAAATCCGCAGCGAAATCCGAATCCGAGCGCAACGGAACTTTCCGGTTGATAGACGAACGCAGCGTCGTTCAAGCGCAGTTTTCCGATGGCTGCTTTCAAATGTTCGAAGTCGCCGGTGTTAATGGGATAAATCCCGCTAAATACCATCGGATGAACTTCCTGAAAACCTGGCAGCGGCTCGCTCGCCGGATGACGCTGGTCCGTGATGGTGTCGCCGATCTTTATGTCGGCAGTCGTTTTGATATTTGCGATGAAATAACCGACGTCTCCGGGATTTAGGTTCGGCTGGACAAGCATTTTCGGAGTAAAGACACCCACTTCCTTGATCTCGTAACGTGCGTTGTTGCTCATTAACGTGATCGCGTGGTTCGCCTCCATTGTTCCGGAAACCACGCGCACGTATCCGATCACTCCGCGGTAAACATCAAAGACGGAATCAAAAACCAGCGCCCGTAAGGTCGCATCGACTGGCTTTTGCGGCGGCGGGATTCGTTTCACGATGGCTTCGAGAATCTCCTCAATCCCAATGCCCATCTTTGCGCTCGCCTCGATCGCTTCCTCCGAAGGGATCGCGAGGATTTCTTCCAGCTGCCGGTGCACCGAAGCCAGATCGGCGTTTGGCAGATCGATCTTGTTGATAATCGGGATAATCGTCAGTCCCTGTTTGTGCGCGAGATGCACGTTGGCCACCGTTTGCGCTTCAACACCCTGGGCCG
>QHOM01000088.1 GCA_003218785.1 Verrucomicrobiota bacterium | reverse complement strand
AATTTCATAATTGTTGTATTCACGAAAAAACGATTCCTTTCGCTCTTTCGACCAGTCCTTCGGCGTGGGCGCGACGGCGAAAAATGTTCTGCCGTTTCTCTCCAGCGGCCCAGGCGACTCGCAATATGCAATGGCTACGCCGCGTTTGAACTCGGGCATTGCGATCACATCCAGCGGCGTGTCCGGAATGGTCACAAGATTATGCGACTTCACGAAATCAGTCGCTTCGCCGACAACCTTTTGGGCGTAACCGACGACTGTGGCGTCGTCGGGATGTTGCTCGGCAAGTTTGTCGAGCACTGCCGCTGTCACTTTGTGTTTATCTGTGAGCGTCTTGTCGTCAACGTTGGGAAAATATCTTTTGTAGAGCGGCAGCGCAGTTTCATAGATGGCGGTTTGCGTCTTTTGCAGGTCGGCCTGCGCACGCTTCATGATTTCTTCCATCGACAAATCGGACGCGAGCGCGAAGCGAAGCTTCTTTCGGAACTTCTCGGCACCAAGACGGAAATTGCCGTCTGAGCGCGGCAGCAGATCGTTGTGGAGCCACTTTTTGTAATCTTCCAGCGCGGCAGCGGTCCTTTCCTGCAACGGCGCTAGCTCCGTCTTCATTTGCGGCGCGCGATCGAGCAGGAGCGCGAGTCCTTCGCGCACTAGATTGATGGCGCCCTGCGTTTGTTCAATGGCTGTTTCCGTGTGGACGCGCGGCGGATGCTGAAGATTGGCTTTTGCCTGAGCGATCACGAGTGGAATCGCTTCCATGCGCTGGCGCAAGCTTGGAATCCGTTTTTCCGGTGGCGCGAAATCCCGTGCAACCAACAGATAAAGGCTGTTGGCCAGGCTCTGCATGTAAACCAGCGGATTCCACTCCGCTTCCTTCAGCTCTTCAGCCTGGAAAATCTTGTAATCGATGTTCTCCTTCAGGATGCGAAAATCGACATTGTTGGCGCCCGTGAGGCGCGATCCGTCGAGAGCATTTAGCTTTTCGCGAAATTCTTTTTGTGTTGCCAGCTCTTTAGCTCGCGCTTCGGCGGAATAATCGGTCAGCTGACCGTCAAACCGATGGTCACCCAACTCGGTCGCATCCTCCGGATTGGCCTGCAAATACTGCTCGATATAATCGTGCGCAGTTTTTTTAAACACATCGTCCTCCGGAGTCGCGAATGTGTTGAAGATCGACAGCGACAGCAAGACGCCAGCTGAAATGATGATTTTCATCCGATCTTAGCTGGGCGTGCCGCCGTGAAGAATCGGCTCCGTCGCGATTTCATCCAGCGTGAGCTGCTGTGTTTGGAGATAAGTGCGGCCCTTGTAAAAGCAGGCGACAACGACAAACACCACCGCGGCGGCGAACATCAAAATCGTGAAGAACGTGAAGTATTGATAGTCGGTCAGCTTGCGCGTGCCGTCGACGTTCAAGTCCCAAGCGTTCACCTTGCCAACGAAGAATTCGCCGGAAGCTACTGTGAGAAGCCATAGCGCCATGACTGAGCTTTTCATCGAATTGGGCGACTGAGTGTATGAAAACTCAAGGCCTGTGATCGAAACCATTGCTTCGCCCAGCGTGAGAATGACGTAGGCGAGCAGTTGCCAATTTATGGTCGGCTTTAAACCGGCATCGATTTGTCCCTGTATCCAAACAATAACCATGAAGGACAAACCGGTGAGAAAAAGGCCGATCCCGATCTTGCGCAGTGGAGTAAGGGGAAAGACGCGGTTGAGCGCAGGGTAAATGACGTAGTTCACTAACGGGATAAAAATCAGGATCAAGATCGGGTTCGCCGTCTGCACCTGGGCGGCGAGCAAGTCCATGCCGAGCCAATGCAAATTCATTTTCTCAGCTTGCAGGGTCCATTCGACACCGTTGCTCATTCCCCAGAGTGCCCAGAAGACCAAAATGAAAACATAGACCATCGCGATCCGGGCGAGCGTGATGAGACCTTCGCGGCTGAATGTTTCTCGCAAATAGCCAAGCCCCGCTGGCGGCACATGCACCATTTTTTTGCGACCGCCCCAGAAGAACAAAGTGGCGATAAACATTGCTATGCCTGGAATTCCAAACGCCCATCCGGGGCCGTACTTGGGATTCGCAAGGAGCCATGGACAGAGGATAGAGGAGATGAAGGAACCAGCGTTGATCGAGAAATAGAACCAGCCAAACATCTTTGAAAGCAGATGCCTGTTCGATTCGCCAAACTGATCGCCCACGTTGGCCGATACGCATGGTTTGATGCCGCCGGCGCCCAAACAAATCAGCGCCAGTCCTATTACGAGCATCGTTCGTTGTCCCACTGCAATTCCCCAGGAGGTGGCCATGCAGGCGAGTGTGAGGTTGCCAAAGCAGTAAGCGATCGAAAGCGAAAGGATTGTCCAATACTTGCCGACCCAACCATCTGCGATGATTGCGCCAAGAATCGGGAGGAAATAGACGCCGAAAACAAAATAATGGGTGTACATGTACGCCTCGTTCGGGTTCATCGGCGCCAGCACCCCAGACTGATTCAAAATGTAATGCGCCATGAAGACGGTCAGAACCGACTTCATGCCGTAATAAGAGAAGCGCTCGGCCGCTTCGTTGCCGATGATGTATGGCACGCCTGGCGGCATCGTGCTGATATTTGGTGGTGAGGTCGCGTATTTGTGTTTAGACATGTGATCTCCTTTGCCTAACGAGGTTGGTGTGGAAAAAATTCGGCCGGCGTCGGTGAGGATGCGGATTTTTCAGATTTCATTTCGCTCCCTTCGGGCCAAACTCTTTTTGCCGGATCGCTCTGTTCCCTTTGGACTTCCGGCATTTCGCCGAGGCGATGTTTTTCGCATGATGCACAAAACAGCACCATGCCGATCGAGACAGCTACGATTATCTGGCGAAAGAGAACAGTCATAGTGAGCTGGCACAGTAATAGGCGGCTCGCCTGTCGTGCAAGACCAAAGCAGTCCAATCCGGAGCCCGGACTTCGCCGCCACGGACGGATTCGCTGCGGCGAATGGTCTGTGGGCCGGACGGGCTTCCGCCTGCTGAATTAGTCAGGCAACATGCCCGTACCCTGCACCGCTACAAATGATTGAAAGAAGCGGCCATCGGATTACTATCAGACGCGGTGGCTCGCACGGACAGACACAACGCTTGGAACGAAGTCTTCGCCCTCGTTCTGCTTTTCGTCGGCACATTGCTGTTTTTCGCGCTCATCTCCTATACGCCAAAGGACGTGCCGTCCTGGATCTGGTTTAGCAACATTTCACCATCGAATCACCCCGCGCAAAATTTCATCGGACCAGTCGGCGCGGTTGTCGCAGGGATTTGCTATCAATTAATCGGCGCGGGCGCGTACCTTTTGGCCGCAATTCTGCTCGGATTTGGCGCCGCGAAACTGTTTTACCCGGGCCTGCGCGTGACGCCGCGATTGGCATGGATCATTCTTTTTATCATGTCGGGTGCGTGTTTGCTGCATGTGCAACCGTACCATTTGCGTGGCTGGCATGCCGCGTTCAACATCCAAGGACCAGGCGGCTGGGTTGGCTATCGGTTCGCCGATGAACATCACGGTTTGCTCCGCAACGCTCTCGGCCAGGTCGGCTCGGTTATTCTCTTGATTGGAATCTATGCGACGACGCTGATTTTGGTGACTGGACTGCGTCCGATATATCTTATTCGCGAGACGGTTGCCGCCACCCGGCGTGCCAATGTAAGAGTGCAGGAATGGCGATTGCGTCGCAGACTTCGCAGGTCCGATCTCAAGCAACAATTGGAGATCAGTGAAAAACAGCTCGCGAAACAGCGGCGATTACTCGAAAAGCAGCTAAGAAAAAAAGGCAGGTCCATTCCGGAACCGGCGGGGCCGATTGTTTCGCCGGACGAACTCGTAGATCGGCCGAAACCGAAGGTGGTCGATACAACTGCCTTGCCAAGTGAGCATCTGCCGGCTCGTCGAAAACCGTCTCTCGCCGAATTGCGCGTCAGCGAAGAGAAAACGAAGCCGGCGCCGAGTCTGACAAGTCGCGCATGGAAATCCGAAAATTATGTGCTCCCCGGAGTGGATTTACTCGACGAACACAATTTGGAGGGGCGCGCCGCTGCCGATCCCGCGGAACTCGAACATGTCCAGCAAATCTTGATTGATACGCTGGCGCAGTTCGGCATAGCAGTGGCGCCGGGTGACATCACGAAAGGGCCGACTATTACGCGCTACGAAGTGTATCCAGCGAAGGGCGTTCGCGTGGACAAGATCGTGAGCTTGGAGCGTGACCTTGCTCGAGCGACGCGCGCAGAGCGCATTAACATTCTCGCGCCGATTCCCGGAAAAGACACTGTGGGCATCGAGCTTGCGAACACCCGAAAAGTGACAGTGAAACTGCGGGAACTCTTGCAATCGCCCGACTGGGAGGCAGCGAAAGGACATGCAAAAATTCCGCTTGCGCTGGGCAAGGACGTTTACGGCAAAGCCATCATCACCGACCTAGCGCAAATGCCCCATCTGCTGGTGGCGGGAACGACTGGGAGCGGCAAAAGCGTTTGTATTAACGCGCTAATCGCCAGCATGCTTTTCCGGTTTACGCCGGAAGAACTGCGCTTCATCATGATCGATCCGAAAGTGGTGGAGATGCAGTCTTATGATTCGCTGCCGCATCTTGCCTTCCCGATCGTAACCGATCCAAAGAAAGTTCTGCTTGCTCTGCGCTGGTTGATTGATGAGATGGAGCGGCGCTACAAAATTTTTGCCCGCGTTGGCGTACGTAACATCGTCGGTTTCAATGCACGTCCGGTTAAAAAGAAAGATGGAGAGCTTGGTGACGAGCCTGTAGAGGCAGGCGTGTCGCCTGCAAAGTTTGCGAACGCAGTAGCCGGCACGGCTGCCACCACAGAGGTTCAAATTCCTGACAAGATTTCCTATATCGTGGTCGTCATCGACGAACTGGCCGATTTAATGCAGACCTCACCAGCCGACGTTGAGACCGCGATCGCGCGCATCACGCAAATGGCTCGCGCGGCTGGCATTCATCTGATTGTCGCGACGCAAACGCCGCGCGCGGATGTCGTCACCGGCGTAATCAAGGCGAATATTCCCAGCCGTATTGCATTCCAAGTAGCGTCCAAGATCGACAGTCGTGTGATTCTCGACGAAAACGGTGCCGACCGTTTACTCGGGCAGGGGGACATGCTCTATCTCCCGCCAAGCGCTTCACGCCTCATTCGTGCGCAAGGCGTTCTCGTAACCGACGATGAAATTCACCGTCTGGTTGAATTTGTTGCTGCCCAAAGCACCCCTGCTTTTGACGCGACGATGCATGAGAAGCTTCAATCTCCCGTGACGCCGGAGGAAGAAGTGACTGACGAAGACGAGGAGCTGGTCGAAAAATGTCTCGAGATCATTCGACAGGAAAAACGCGCTTCCACTTCTTTACTTCAGCGCCGGTTGCGACTTGGTTACACGCGCGCTGCGCGCATCGTTGATATTCTGGAGCAGCGCGGTATTTTGGGTCCCGGCGAAGGCGCGAAACCACGCGAGATTCTGGTCGATCTCGACGCCGCCGTTTAGCCTGCATTTCGTGCGATGACAATCGAGGGTCTTGGGAAAAAATTTCAGGAGGCGAGGCGAGCGAGAAATCTTACGCTCGATGAAGCAGCTCGGATGACCAAGATTCGTCAGGCTCGACTGGCGGAAATTGAGGCGGACGATTTTTCGCAGTTTCCAAGCCTGGCGTACGCGAAAGGTTTCTTAGTGATCTACGGAAAATTTTTGGATGTCGATGTGACGCCGTATCTCGACGCTTTTGAAGATTCTGAACGCGTCACAGTCGATGGCTACTCGTACCTTCAGGACAGTCCTCCTCCCAAGCCAGTCAGCGCTCCGGTCGTTCACCGTCGCGCGAGCCGTTCCAGCGGCGATCGCGTCTCGCCGATGCCGCTCATTTTTGGCATCGTGGTGTTGATAATCGGCTTTTCGGTAATGAAATTAGTTCTCAATGTGCAGCGGCTCGCGCCGGGGCACGCGCAGTCCACTGCACAAGTTTCGCCAAGCCCTTCCTCGCTCCCGACCTCTGCGCCTGCCTCTCCGGCGACGACTGAGACGCCTGCGAAGAGTGTGGCATCTGCGCCAACGATTGCACCGTCCGTGTCGCCCGCACCAACGATCGTGCAAAAAGCGGTTGCGGCGGCGTCGGCAGCGCCAAGTGAGCCGGAAGTGCGTCGAGCCAAGCCTGTGCGTCGAGAGGACCTCACAAAGGCGCAGGCGGAATCGAATTCATCGCCGACAGAATCAAGCGCGCCAAATCACGTCACTGTTCGTGCACTAAAACGAACTTACGTTAAGGTCACCGTCGGCGAAGGAACTGAAAATCCCGCATTTGAACGCTGGATTTCCCCCGCGGACGGCCCGGTGGAGTTTCGGGCCAAGCATGTCTCGATTCGCGTTCTCGATCGCGACGCCGTTGAGATCATGAAAAATGGTAAGCCGCTGGAAGAGGACGACGAAGCCGTAACAGTCGATTAGCGCCCCATGAATTCGCCCGCTGTAGTGGCAGCCGTGTCAGCTGCTGGCGGAGACTTGGCCATGCCAAGCGCAAGTTCCCGTGTGAGAGATAAAGAGCCAATGACCCGCCCTTGCCGGGCTTCGGCGCGGCGCGCACGCCTTCCGCTCGAGGTTGCCATGATCAGCCTCGGCTGTGCCAAGAACCTCGTCGATGCGGAGATCATGCTGGGCAGTGTTCTGAAGTGTGGAATGAAAATTAGCTCGCGTGCAGAGGAGGCTGACGTCCTGGTAGTAAACACATGCGCATTCATCGATTCAGCCAAGGAAGAATCGATCGAAGCGATTCTGGAAGCGCATCAGCGGTGCGGCCTAAACAGGCGACCGAATCAAAAACTGATCGTGAGCGGCTGTATGTCACAAAGGTTCGCGAATGAACTGCGCCAATCCCTTCCTGAGGTGGACGCGTTCATCGGACTGGACCAGGTCGGTCAGCTTGGAGAAATCATTGAGCGAGTTGTAGCCGGGATCGGTGATCCCGGCTGGTTCGAGGCCAACATGAGTGCGGCTGCAATCACCGATGGCGTCTACAACTTTGTTACAAAGCGGCCAACTTACATTCCCGATTACGACACGCCGCGCTTCAGGCTTACCCCAGCACATTCCGCTTACGTAAAGATTGCCGAAGGCTGCAATCATCCATGCAGTTTTTGCGTGATTCCGCAAATGCGGGGAAAACACCGTAGCCGGTCTCCCCAATCGGTTCTTGCGGAAATTCGGGGACTCGTCAGCGAAGGCGTCCGCGAAATCAATTTGATCAGCCAGGATACAACGTATTACGGGATGGATTTGTGGAGGCAGAAAGCAGGACCGCGTCAGCCGCTTGACTCCGCGCGAGGACCGACCCTTGCTGAATTGCTTCGTGAGATTCAAAAGATCGACGGCGAATTCTGGGTGCGCCTGCTTTATACGCACCCCGCGCATTGGAGTGACGAATTGATTGAGACGATCGCAGAATGCGATAAGGTGGCGCGTTACATCGATATTCCCTTGCAGCACATTGAGGACGCGGTGTTGGGGCGCATGCGGCGAGAAACAGCGCGCTCACACATCGAGAATTTGATCGATAAATTGCGCGCCGGAATTCCTGGGGTTGCCTTGCGCACGACTTTCATCGTCGGATTTCCTGGAGAAACAGAAGCGGAATTTGAGAGTCTGCTCGGTTTTATTCTGCGGACTCGATTCGAACGGCTCGGGATATTCAAATATTCACAGGAGGAGGGCTCGCGTGCGGCGAAAATGCCGAACCAAATCACCGCGAAGGTCAAAAACGCACGCTACCGGGCGGCCATGTCGATCCAGCAACAGACCGCCTATGAAATAGCCCGCGAAAAAGTTGGAAGCGGGCTGAAATTATTGATTGATCAGCCGTATATCGCCCGTACCGAAGCGGACGCGCCTGATGTCGACGCCTGCGTGGTTTTATCTAAGGCGGCGCCGGTTGGCGAATTCGTTTGGCGCAGGATCACTGGGAGCCGCGGATACGATCTTCTGGCCTAAAAACCGATCGTTTCAAAAAGGCAGATTTTTTTTGGCAGAAACGAACTTAGCAGATGACAGCGGCCCGTTTTTCGAGCAAAATCTCTGACATTTATTC
>QHOM01000319.1:2291-5827 GCA_003218785.1 Verrucomicrobiota bacterium | reverse complement strand
AGCACTGATTCGGTCGGAAAGGGTCAGTCTTTGAGTCTTGCAACTTGATTCTCGTCCGCGCATTTCCTAGGGATGTGGACCGACGGCAGAGGATCGCAGGAAATTTAGTCCTTGACACTTCTCCTCGTAAGCGGAGACTGCGGTTGCGCCAAGTCCGTTAGGCGACTCCAGCCAAGCCACCTCACCCTCTTCCCGCAGGGTAACCGCGAACGATAGGGCTCGTTCGCACCGCAGCATTAATCATCAACTGAAAGAAAAAATCCATATGTATAATCCGATCCAACTAACAACTACAGTTCCATCCGTAACAACTTCGCTTAGCCGGTCGCCTTTGCGGCGCGGTTCTCTTCTCATCCCGCTCGCCCTCGCCTGCTTTGCGCTTTCGCCCACAGTGCGAGCCGTCACGCCGGCGCCAGACGGAGGCTACCCGAATGACAATACTGCCGAGGGAGAAAACGCGCTCTTTGATCTCGATGTGAATAACAGTACGGATAATACAGCGGTAGGTTTCGAAGCGATGCATTTTAACGTGGTTACTTTTGGCAGTACTGCCGTGGGCTCGCAGGCACTCGAATTCGGCGGCTCGGGAAATTTCAACGTTGCCGTTGGCTTTGAAGCGCTTTTTCAGGACGGCACAGGCAACAACAATACGGCAATCGGAGCCTCGGCGATCGGTCTAACCCGCTTCGGCAGCAATAATACTGCGGTGGGTAATGGCGCCCTCTTTTTTAACGATAGCGGCAATAACAACACCTGTTTGGGGTTTAACGCGCTCGCCAACACCACCGGCAGCAGCAATATCGCCATCGGCGAGTCAGCCGGGATAAACCTTACTACCGGCAGTAACAACATCGATATCGGCAACAAAGGTAAAGCTGGCGAGTCCAATTACATCCGCATTGGCACAAAAGGAACTCACACGCATACGCTTATCGCCGGTATTAGTGGAGCAACCGTTGCTGGAGGCGTAGGGGTAATCATCGACACCAACGGTCATCTCGGCACGGTCGTTTCCTCGGAGCGATGCAAGGACAATGTCAAACCGATGGACAAGGCAAGCGAAGCCATCCTCGCGCTGCAACCGGTCACCTTCCATTATAAGAAAGAACTCGACCCCGAGGGCATCCCACAGTTCGGCCTGGTGGCTGAAGAGGTGGAAAAAGTGAATCCGGATCTGGTAGCTCGCGATGATGATGGCAAGCCTTACAGTGTGCGCTACGAGGCGGTGAACGCGATGTTACTCAACGAGTTCCTGAAAGAACACCGTAAGGTCGAAGAGCAAAACCGCAAGATTCAGGAACAGGAAGCTACCATCACGCAGCTAGAGAAAGGGATGAAGACGGTCGTTGCGCGTCTTGAAGAGCAGGCAGCGCAAATCCAGAAGGTGAGCGCACAGCTCGCTGCAACGAGTCCCTCCGGTGGTGGATGTCCGTGGCAAAAAAAGGTGTAGAGGCAGCCGTGTCGGCTGCAATTTCATATGGATGCGGGCGAAACGCCCGCCGCTACATTAATTTCGTAATCAGCCCTCACGCTTCATAGGCGTGGTGGCTTTTTGTTTTGCTCGAAATGCAAAACATGATTCGGCGCACCACTCTTTGAAGTCGTCCGCCTGCTCGCCTGTCTTGCGCTCATGCACCATCAAGTCGCGGCTTACTTGTTCAGCAAGATCGTGCCGGAGTTCGCTGCGAGAAAAGTGGAATTACGCTGACAGCGACGCCGTCCCTCAGCTGTCAGCTACCAGCCGCCTTGCCCGGCCTCCGACGAAGACTGGATTCCAATCATGGCTCGGGAATAAATCTGCATGTGTCCAAGCTGAATATTCTTTCCGGTTTCAGTGGGGATAATGTCCATATTCGATGTAGCGCTTCACTTCCCCATTCACATAATGTCCATATGCGATGTAGCGCTTGACTTCCCCATTAAAGCCCACCACCACCCACAGTTCCCACGCTTTAACCTGCATAGCGTTCAAAAACGGGCCGATGATTGGAATGTAGTTCTGAGCGGCGATCGGGCTCGAGTAAAACCAGTCAAGCGACGTCTCTCCCGGTGGACAAACCGTTTGTGTTGTGGGCGGGCCGAAAGCCCGAACAAGATCCTCTTCCGTCGTCTGGCCCGGTCTGATTTGGTTGATCTTCTCTTGTGTGATCGATTGCCCGGCCGTTGCGTAACTCGTTAGGCAGACGAGCGTGAACAACGCGAGTATCGATTTGATTGTCTGACTTTTTTTGTTCATTGGATGAATTGCTTGCGATAGAGATTTTGCGAACTTCCTTTTCCAGAATCCAACAGCGCGCACATTCCTGCCGGCTGCTGAATTTTTACGCCGCTTTGACGTCGGAGCCGTCTGGCGAGCCAAGCTGCGACCGCAAAACTGTCCCCAACCTTCGGGTAAAGAGCCATTCGTAACGAAACTATCAGGAACCAATTCATTGTCAAAATCGCGCCGGACATCAACACAATTCCCGTGCAAAATCTCGCTTCGAATCGGTCGCATGACTTCAGATATGAAATTGCTACCGGTTTGTCGAGATTGCAATTCGCATTTCCAGTGTTTGAACTCACGCGGCTGCTCGTGTGTCTCGATCGCCTCGCCCGCTTCATCGATAACGCGAATCACAGCATCATGTCAACGGCTGAAAAACCGGTATGCGACGTTCGCACTCGATCATTTGCCTCGTTGTCGCTGTTTTCGTCCTTTTCTGATTCGTCGGTGGGCAGCGCGCCATTCCCGCTGCTTCCGGGTGTAATACTCGCGCCAGTATTCGGCAGTCCGTATTCGCGGGCGGCCACGCTTCCTTTTCTTACCCATAGAATCAAGATAACTGATCGCGCAGCTTAACCAGATGATAAAGGCCGTTCAAGATCGATGTCGAAGAAACCTTTCTGACAACGGTGAGAACAGCAACGCAGCTTCTTCCGCCGAGACGTGAACTTACGGCGTGAACTTGTAAATCGCGCCGTCGTCGTTATCGCCCCCATGGGTGGTGGCGCCGTAGAAGCTGCCGGCTCTATTAATCATGCCGCTATAGGGGAAGGCCGCGTCGGGAGGACCTTGGAAAAGATGCGGCAAGCTCTCAACCCAGCTCCCATTTGGCCCTCGAGTTAGCTTAAAGATAGTCCCGCTGCCCAAACCACCTTCACTCGTCGTCCCATAGAGGTTACCAACCGAGTCAAAGTTCAGGTGACTTATGGGGCTGTTGCCATCTCCGTCGGCTGCGAAGCTGTAGAGCACTCTTTCCCTCCATTCGCCTGTTGGCCTGGGCGCCAACTGGTAAACCGCGCCGATACCATTGACCCCGCCGTAGTAAGTGGTGCCGAAGATATTGCCCGATCGATCGAACAATAAAGCACCGTAGGGAAATACACCATCCGGTTGACCTCGAAACGAATAGAGAGTCTTGAAATCCCATTCGCCAACCTGGGTGGGACTGAGCTCAAAAACAGTTCCGCTTCCGAATGCGCCGCCCGTCGTCGCCGCGCCGTAGAGATGGCCATTGCGCAGAACCATTTTTCCCGCCGACCCACTCGACCCA
>QHOM01000319.1:0-2270 GCA_003218785.1 Verrucomicrobiota bacterium | reverse complement strand
CCCAACAGCCCCGCCGGTCGGAGTCATTCCATAGACATTGCCCTGAGCGTCCAAAGCCACCCTTGCACCGGGACCAGAGCCATCATCGCCCCCAGTGAAAGCGTGAATCACCGTCTGCGTCCAGGTTTCTCCAGAGTTAGTCAACTTATAAACTACTCCGCACCCACCCTCGCAACTGCCCGATCCGCCGGTAACCGCCGTGCCATAGAGATTGCCCTCCGCATCGAGCGTCACACCTTTGTAGGGCTCGCCACCATCGGGGCCACTCGGAAAGCTATAGAGCACGGTATGCGTCCAAGAGTTTCCTGAAGGCGCCAGCTGCCATACGGTACCACTTCCGAACTCCCCGCCCAGCACGGTTGAGCCGTAAAGGTTACCCACGCCGTCGATCGCCAAATCCGTGTCGGCATATTCGCCATCGGCATCCCCGGCGAAGCTGTAGATTACCTCAGTTGCGCTGGCCTTGGCAGCGCTAATCCCAAGCAGCAGCACCGTTGCCAAAAGAGAAAGCACCGTTGCAAGTCGGTAAAATCGCCACCTGCGCAGGCCGTAAAATATTGCTATGATGTTGTGATTGCGGGACATATTCATGAAATAGTGTAGGGCAAAAGTTCGTTTGCAGCAAATCAGAAAAATTGCTCCCGGAGCGCGCTGTCGGCGTCAATGAGGAAGCTGCACCCAGGGCCGCTCGCCTAACAAAATGCGCCGCCGCTCCTCATGATTCAACGCCTTCACCGGGCAATGCAATCGGCTACGCAAAGCTTTTCAGGTTGGCACGTGACGCTGTGATTCGCGTATTCGATGAAGCGGGCAACGTGATCGATACGCACGAGCGCGTTGGCGATTTCAAAAGAGCTGGGAAGGGTTCATGTTTGCCATCTCGAGCAAAACAAGAAGCCGCCGCGCCTGTGAAGGGTAGCGACTGATTGTTAAATTGGTAGGGGCGATTGACCTCAATCGCCTAGGCGGTTCGGTGAACCGCCGCTACCTTTTACGGGTTGTTGAGGACCAGTCGCGGTAAAGGGCTGTTGATTGCAAGCTGCTCGCTCACCTTCTGCATTTGCGAGGCCTGCTCTTTCACAGTCGCAATGAGAGACTGAATCGCCTTTTGCTGGTCCGCGTTGGTAGACTGCTGTTGCGCCATTTTCGCTTCCAGTGTTTCCACTTTGCGGTGCTCTTTAAGGAACTCATTGAGCAACATTGCGTTCACCGCATCGTAGCGGACCGTGTAGGGCTTGCCTTGGTCATCGCGCGCTACCAGATCGGGATTCACCTTTTCCACTTGCTCAGCCACCAGGCCAAACTGAGGGATGCCATGGGGATCAAGTTCGTGCTTATAGCGGAAGGTCACTGGTTTGAGTGCGAGGATCGCTTCACTGACCTTGTCCATCGGCTGGATGTTGTCTTTGAAACGCTCTGAGGACACTATCGTGCCGAGCTTGCCGTCAGTCCCAACGATGACTCCCACCCCTGCCGGCACAGTTACTCCACTGATGCCGGCGATAAATGTGGCTTTCTGAGTGTCTACCGTGCCGATGCGGATCTTATTGTGGTCGCCGTTATTCCCGGCATTGCCGATATAGATATTGTTGTTGCCCGTGTGAAGGTTAAAGCCGGCTGAAACTCCCAGTGCAATATTGTTGTCGCCGGTGTTTTTATAGAGCGCATTCACTCCGGCGGCCGTGTTGTTGCTGCCAATTTCATTGGTATGGAGCGCACCAGCACCGATGGCCGTGTTGGTGTTGCCGCTCGTGTTGCTGAAGAGCGCAGAAGAGCCGTTGGCGGTGTTCTCGTTTCCAAAACCGTTGCCCCAGAGCGCTTGAGAACCCGTGGCCGTGTTGTCGCTGCCGGTGATGTTGAAAAGAAGCGCACTTTCGCCGGTCGCTGTGTTGGCGGAGCCGGCGCTGTTGAACTCGAGCGCATTAAAACCGCTGGCCGTGTTGTTGACTCCGATCGTGTTGCTAAAGAGTGCGAGAGCGCCGTTGGCCGTATTGCCCTCGCCGGTTGTGTTTTTGTAGAGCGCAGCATAACCGGCGGCCGTGTTGAAGTTGGCGGTCGTGTTGCTTTGCAGCGCCGTGTAGCCAGTGGCGGTGTTCCCGCTGCCAGTTGTATTGAAATAGAGGGCGTCAATACCATCGGCCGTGTTGTTGCCGCCGGTGGTGTTGCTATAGAGCGCTTGAGAACCGTTGGCCGTATTGCCGAAGCCGGTTGTGTTGCTGAAAAGCGCATCAAAACCGGTTGCCGTGTTATCGCTTACATAGGGTTGTGAG
>QHOM01000087.1:8183-8775 GCA_003218785.1 Verrucomicrobiota bacterium | reverse complement strand
TCGCCGACCAAAATATTTTGTCGATCTTTGTTCGCTACTTGCACATCGGAAATCTGCACTTGCGGCCAATCTTTGCGCATCTGCGCTTTCCACTGGCTCAATTGCGTGGCGGCGCCGCAACCATTGCGAAAAAAATCCTCGTACGATTTCGCGGCGGGGATATAAAGCCGCTCGGTATATTCCTTCACCATCCGCTGCGTGTTGAAGACCGGCGTGACGCTTCGGATCGATTCGCGCATCAATTGTAGCCAGGCGAGGGGAAGTTTGCCGTCGGGCTTCGCATAATAAAGCGGAATGATCTGGTTCTCGAGCAATTGATAAAGACTGGCCGCGTCTGCTTCGTTTTGAAATTCGACCGTGCCATTATCGATCTCGGCCCCAATCGCCCAGCCGTTGTTGCCGTTGTAACCTTCACGCCACCAGCCATCGAGCACGCTAAGGTTAATCCCGCCGTTGGGCGCCGATTTCATTCCGCTCGTCCCGCTCGCTTCCAGCGGACGAAGCGGATGATTTAGCCAAAGATCGACACCCTGCACAAGACGGCGCGCGATGTAGCTGTCGTAGTCTTCCAGAAAAACGACGCGATTTTCGA
>QHOM01000087.1:0-8025 GCA_003218785.1 Verrucomicrobiota bacterium | reverse complement strand
ACCCGTTCGCGTACAAACTCAATGAGACGCAGTTTAAGTTTTTGATGCGTCTCCCAGAGTTGTGTATCCGGAATATCGATGACGCCGCGCCAAAACTCCGGCTCAGCCAGATGTTCCTCCCATGCGCCGAGATGCTTTTGATAAAGCGCCGAAAATTCCGGCGCCATCCAGGTCTTGGTGTGGACACCGTTCGTGATGCTGGTGATCGGGACTTCCTGCACTGAGATACCGGCCCAGACGTCTTTCCAAAGCGATCGAGTGACTTCGCCGTGCAATTTGCTTACGCCGTTGGCGTGCCGACTCAGCCGCAACGCGAGGATGGTCATGCTGAATGGGTCGCTCGGATCAACGCGCGTTTGGCCGAATGAGAACAATTCGTCGAAGGGAATGTTCAGTTCCTTGGCGAATGCGCCAAAATATTTTCGCATCATTTCGCGCGGGAATGAATCGTTGCCAGCGGGAACTGGCGTGTGCGTAGTGAAAATATTGGCCGCCGCCACGACCTGGAGAGCGGAGTAAAAATCGAGTTTCTTCTGGATGACGTTAAGACGAATGCGTTCGAGCGCGAGGAACGCTGAGTGGCCTTCGTTCATGTGAAATACATCAGGTTGGATGCCGAGGGCGCTGAGCGCTTTCACACCGCCGATCCCGAGTATGATTTCCTGGCGCATCCGCATTTCCAGGTCGCCGCCGTAAAGCTCAGCGGTGATTAATCGGTCCTCAGCGCTGTTTTGCGGAGTGTCTGTATCGAGAAGGTAGACGCTGACTCGGCCCACACGCAGCTCCCAAAGCTTGGCAAAAACGTCGCGATCCAGAATCGGGACCGAGACTAGCAAGCTCATGTCGCCGCGGCGTACTTCACGGATAGGCAGGTGATGAAAATTTTGATTGAGATTGATCGCTTCCTGAATGCCCTCTTTGTCGATCTGTTGCCTGAAGTAACCATGGCGATAGAGCAGCCCGATCGCCACGAAGTTTAGATCGAGATCGCTCGCCGATTTGCAATGGTCGCTGGCCAGAATGCCGAGACCGCCGGAATAATTTGGAATTGACTCGTGAAAACCAAATTCGGCGGAAAAATAGGCGATCGGGTTTTTGATCGTGCTCCCGGCGCCGGTCTTTCCGTAAGTGTCTTTGCGACCCAAGTATTTCTCGAACGCCTCGAAAACCTGCTTCAGCTCGCGGAGAAAAGTTTTGTCCTGTGAAAGTTCCTCCAGCCGCGATTGCCGCGAGAGCTGGAGCATGCGTACCGGATTGTGATTGGTCCGGTTCCAAAGCTCCGGATCGAGATGCCGGAAGAGGCGGCGCGCGGACGGCTCCCATGTCCACCAAAGATTGAAACTCATCTCGCGCAGCGGCTCGAGCGTCGCCGGCAAGGTCGGAGTCACATTGTAAGTTTGAAAAGTCGGCATGCGAACGCAGCGGGGAAACCGAGCGGCAGTTAATCAAGAAAACTCGATCCGGCAAGTCTGCCTTGAATGAAGGAATGTGGCTCCCTCAGCTGAATAATCGGCAATTGCCAGTTGCGGCGTTCAACGAAGGCGTCCTGCTCTTCTGGAAGGTCGGGCCTTATCAAGTTATCCTGTCAGTCCTTCCCGGGTCGCCGATCCCGGCCACAGATAGAGTTCGCGGGGCGAGGATAAACCCGAGAACGAACCCGGCGATTAATCCGCAAAGATGCGCGGCCATGCTGACCTGCGGCGTCGATAGATCGAATGCTGTTTGTATCGCGACGATCATCAAGATATTTGCCAATCGTTGTTTTGCATGCGGCGCGTGACGATGTTGCACCAAGAACCCGGCCCACGCACCGACGATGCCCATTATGCATCCCGATGCGCCGACGAGCTGAGCCACTTGAATCAGACCAATCACCGTCAAGAGCACTACGCCTGCGCTCGAGACAAGCCCCGAAATCAAATAACACAAAGCGAATCGCATTGCGCCGATTGATCGCTCCAGCGGCGGGCCAAGAACATAGAGTGCAAAAAGATTGAAAAGCAGATGGGCGAAACCTGCATGCACGAAGAGCGCGGTGAAAAGACGCCAGTACTGGCCCTGCACCACAACAGCATAAGGCTCCAGTGCGCCGATCCGATGAAGGACTTCCGGGTCGTTCCAATTGCCGAATGAAATTTCGAAAAGGAACGCGGCCGCATTAAACAGAATCAAGATCAAAACGGCGGGCGCACGCCGGAAATAGGGAAGTCGGTCCTGCTGTGTGATTTCGCGCTCGATCGGAACAGAACCGAAAACCGCTCGGTGGTTCTGACGAGATTCCAAATGGCGAAATAATCGAACCTGCTCGCGCGACTCAGCGGTCGGGTGCAAAATTTGAAGAGCCGCGGCAAGTCTTTTGGCCGATCTATAATTTCCCTGAGCAGCGAGCTCGGTCATTTTGCGCAATCCAATTGCCGGGAGAAACAAGAGAGCGAACCAAGCCCCGCCTCCGATGTATCCGGCCGCCGGGCGGAATAGAATCCAGGCGACACCGGTAATTGCGAGAACGACAAGCGCGGCGATACGCCAGCCATGACACGTTCCACCGGGACGCCATGTCCGCGCCAACACAAGCAGCGGTGAAACGACCGCGAGAAAAAGAAAAATGTGGTTCAGGTCCACAACTTTGTTTGAGGCTGGGTATTTCTTGCAGGATTTATCTGCTCGCGTTTTGAATTAAACATTCGAAGTTGGGCGCTGCTCCCGAAGACTTTCGGAGTTGAACGTTCGGCGTTCAAAGTACAAATCGAAAAAGCTATGCGTATCACGGTTACCTACTATCTCGATGTCATCTCGTCGTGGTGTTTCTTCGCCGAGCCGGCGTGGGCCGAATTAAAAAAGCGCTACGAGGGCAAAGTCGACTTTCGGTGGAAGATCGCGCTGCTCGATAAAACCGGGCTGCCGACTTCGCACGAGGAGGAAGAATGGTTTTACCGGCGCAGCGGGACAATCATGCGTTCGCCTTTCATGTTAAGCAGCGAGTGGTTCGAGCCCGGCCGTCCGGAATATCTCGCGCCAAATTGTGTGGCTGAAGCTGCCAGAGATCTTGGGATCACGGACGATCGGGTGCGTCTCGCGCTTGCCTACGCTGGTTTGCGCGAAGGACAACATTTCGGCGACTGGAAGATCGCCGCTGAAATCGGAGCGAAGGCGGCCAATCTCGGTGCCAAGGAGTTGCTCGAACGTGCGCGTTCAACCGTGGTTGAAACGCGTGTCCGGGCAGCCACCGCCGATTTTCATTTGTTGCAAGTGACGCAGCGGCCCACGCTCGTGTTTGACAGCGAAATTGGGGACCGCGCGGTTTTTTCCGGATTCGTCAGGCTGGAACCGTTTGTCGCGACCATTGACTCGATGCTCGATGACGCTGCCGCTTACGCCGCGCACAAAGCCCATTTCGGCGAACCACCGCGGTGAACACGATTGAGATTGCGTCCGCCCAGCTAGATTATGGAACTGTGAATCCCGGACGGGATCAGGCCAACAGCAGATATCCCCGATCACTACGACTCCGTCTCTCCGTTGCACATTGTTCGCCTCGGACGCTCGGCGCCGCTGGATTGTTAGAAAATCGCCACCTGATTGTCAGCAGATTCGGCTTGCCAGCGTAAAAATGTCGTCTACAACTTCCTCTCGGCTCGCGGTTATTAATGCGAGCAGGTCGTCGTGGTTATCGCAGCTGCGGCGGTGCCAGAGTGTTCCGGTCGATCTACGCAAGTGGAAACTGGAAATTGCGATAAAGAAAAACACGGCGTTGCGGCGCACTCCCGTTTCGCTGGCCAGGAGCTTGATTTAATCTGCAACAACAATTTCGTGTAAACGGTCGGATTCGCGCCCGCGAAGTCCGGGTCATTTTAGGGTCCACTGGCGAACAGCTCGGTGTCATGAAATTGTCGGATGCTTTGCGCAAAGCGCAGAGTATTGGTCTTGATCTTGTCGAGATTGCGCCAACGGCAAACCCGCCAGTTTGCAAAATCGTCGGGCTCGGGAAATTCCGATACGACATTTCCAAACACGAGCGGGAGAAGAAACCCGCCGGTGCGAAGCTGAAAGAAATTAAGTTTCGCGTTAATATCGACGATCATGATTATCTGACGAAAATTCGTCACGGCGAAGAATTCCTCGATCGAGGAAACAAAGTGCGAGTGCAGTTGCAATTCCGTGGCCGCGAAATGGCGCACCAAGAATTTGGCATGCAGCTGATGGAGAAGGTGCGCGAAGATCTCTCCGGCATGTCGCAAGTTGAAATGGAACCGAAGATCACCGGCCGCAACATCACGATGACGTTGACACCACTGCCCGCGAACCGCCGGAAAAGACGATTTGCCCCGGCGCCAAAAACAGATGACACAGGCGAACCGGCGATGTCGCCAAACAGCAGTAATTCGTAACCGCCGACTCGGTCTGACTGCGAATCAGGGCCGGCCTTTTGCTGGTGGTGAAGTCTTTGGCGAAGCCGCTGGTGGCGGAGACAACGGTGCATTCGCAGATTGCAGTGCTTCCAGTCGCGACTTGCGACTGAGCGCTTCCTGGTTCTTGGGATCGAGCTTTAGAGCTTTCTCGGTATCCGCCATCGAACTTTTAATGTCTTTTTTTGTTTCGTAGATGTAGCTGCGATACAGGTAATATTTAACCTCGTTCGGCTTGAGCTTGATCGCCTCGGAATAGTCGGCCAGCGCTTTATCGTAGTCATTTGTCTTCATCTCCACATAGGCGCGACGCTCATAGATATTTGCATCGTCTGATTTTAGCTTCAGCGCTTCACTAAAGTCGGCAATCGCTTCCGGGAATTGTTTCTGAGTCGTATATTCCATTCCGCGGTGTTGAAGGGCGGCGACGAGATTTAGCGCTTGTTTGCGGTCAAGCTGCGCCGCCTTGCGAAATGCTTCGACCGCTTTGTCCCAGTCTTTGTTTTCAGTCGCTTCAAATCCTTCCTTCGAATACTTGGCTGCTTCCTTCGTGTCTTTGCTGGCTTGCGCCTGGACAAATTGCGAGGCGCAAAGCGCCAGAGCCATAATCAGAGTGAGAGCAGAATATTTTTTCATGATTTTTCTATTAGACGTTGGTCTTTCTGGAGAATTCGAAACTCAGGCCATGGATAGCTGGCTGCAAATGCAACTCTTTAAGTCTGTTCCGGAGAAGGCACCTGCTCCATGTCGATCTTTGGCTCAGGCTCCGATGGAACCGATTCACTTGGTCCAGGCTCATCGACGCGTGCAATGCGTACCGCGCGACCGGTGGTCTCGTCAATTTCGATAAGCGCCCCGCGCAAGCGCACTTCGCCACCGGCGACCGGGAACGATGCCGGTAGATTCGAGATGAACCGGTTCATGATCGGATCGATGGCGCGCCCGAGGATGGAATTCACCGGACCGCACATTCCCGCGTCGCACAAAAACGCAGTGCCGGCAGGAAAGATTTGTTCGTCGGCTGTCTGAACATGGGTGTGAGTGCCGATTACGGCGGAGACTTTTCCATCGAGAAATCGGCCGAGCGCGATCTTTTCACTCGTGGTCTCGCCGTGCGCATCCACAATAATGTTCGCGGTCTGTTCGCGTATCTTCGTTACTACTGCTTCGACCGCGCGAAACGGGTTCTCCAGAATCGGTTGCATAAACGTGCGCGCTTGGACATTGATGACGCCAACTTTCCCCTTGGCCGTCTCCAGCACGATCGAACCGCTGCCTGGTGCGCCCTCGGGATAATTCAGCGGGCGCAGCAAGCGCGGCTCCAGGTCGAGGAATCGGACAATGTCCTTTTGATCCCAAATATGGTCACCGGTCGTGACAACCGACACGCCTGCCCGCAAAAGCTCAATTGTAATTTTTCCGGTTATCCCTCGACCGCCGGCGGCGTTCTCGCCGTTGACGATAATGAAATCCAGTGCGTGCTTTTCCTTCAGCTCGGGCAATCGCGCGATCACGGCGTTGCGTCCGGGCGCGCCAACGATATCGCCCAGAAAAAGAACCGTTAGCATTCTGCGACCATCGTATTAAAGAAAGCGAAATCCAAACACGGATGTTGGGTAAAATGACGAAGCTCGAATGACGAATGACGAAATCCGGGGGGACCGCGTAATTGGTTACATCGTTACACTGTTACATCGGATTTACGATTTAGCGATTCAACGATTTAACGATTCAACGTGGCGGAGCCATTCGTGTTTCGTCATTCTTTCGTCATTCGTCCTGATCTTTCCCGCGGCCAGTCACGCCGCCGAAAATCTTGGAATTCTCGGTGCGCATCCCAAATGGGGGGTTTTGGAAAATTACCAGGAAACAATTACCCACGATGATTTCACCCGGCTAATTCGGGACGTTTATTGCACTCACGGGTTAGCTCCGGATTTGATCGGAATAAACGAGAAGACCGCACGGATTCTGATGAATCGGGATGCGCAAGGGTTTTTCAGCTTGCGATTTGCAGAGAACGACGACGCGCGCAATCCCGTGCCGCGACTTTGGCGGCCTGCCAAATCTTTGCCGCCCGCGAAACGCGAAAAGCCGCTCTCGGGTTTGCGGATCGCGCTTGACCCCGGGCATCTTGGCGGGAAATGGGCAAAGATGGAGGAGCGCTGGTTCCAGGTCGGGAACAGCGCGCCGGTGGAGGAAGGCGATCTGGCTTTGCGCGTAGCGCGTCTGCTAGCGCCGCGACTGCGACAATTGGGCGCGAAAGTCTTCTTTATCCGCAACAGCGAGGAGCCGGTTACGCCAAAGCGTCCGGAGGATTTTATACTGCTCGCCGGCAAAATTCTGATTAGAAACGGCGTGCCACAACCGCGGCTGGATGTTCTTGATCCAAATGATCCCGAAAAAGAACAAACGATTCGCTGGCAGAGCGAAATTTTATTCTACCGTTACAGCGAAATTCGACGCCGGGCGGCGCTGGTGAACTTCAAATTGCATCCTGATCTCGTGCTTTGTCTGCATTTAAATGCTGAAGGCTGGGGCGACCCAAACAATCCGACCTTGACCGACACGAATCATCTGCATCTGCTTGTTAACGGTGCATATTTGCAGGACGAGCTCGAGTTGGACGATGAGCGCTTCGAGATGATCCGGCGACTTTTGAGCCGCGTCAGTGATGAAGAATTACCGCTAGCCGATGCGATTGCTGGAACCATGGCGAACGAAATGCAATTGCCGCCCTATCAGTATCCAACCGCGCAGAATGCAACGACGATTGGAACAAGCGGCTATGTGTATGCTCGTAATTTGCTGGCTACGCGGCTTTATCGTTGCCCGGTTGTTTATTGTGAGCCTTACGTCATGAACAGCAACGACGCTTTCGCGCGCATTCAGGCTGGGGACTATGACGGAATCCGAAGCGTCAACGGCGTGGATCGGAAAAGCATCTTTCGTGAATACGCCGACGGCGTAGCCGATGGTTTAGCGGCATATTATCGAAAGGGGCGAGAGGGTAGGGGCGATTGACCTCAATCGCCCGTTGTAGCCGGGGTCGCTGACCCCGGCCCGCGGTCAGCGACCGCGCCTACAAAGCCCCTATCGCCTCGCGAATATCGTCGAGCGTCACGTCGCTCGACAAATGCGCCGAACCGATGGTCGATGTAACAACGAAGCGAATTTCTCCGCTCTCGAATTTTTTGTCGTACTGAAGCGGGTCGAAAATCTTTTCCCGTGGAAAATCCGACGGTAAATGCGTCGGTAAATCGAAATGTCGCAGAAGATCGACAATCGCATTGCGCTGATCGCGCGGCAGTCCGGCTTTTTTCACCGAGACATCGCAGGCCGCAACAATTCCAAGACTAATCGCTTCGCCGTGCAGAAATTTCTTGTAATCACCGGCGCGCTCGATCGCATGACCAACAGTATGACCGAAATTGAGAAGCGCGCGTTCGCCGGTACGATCATGCTCGTCTTTGGCCACGATCTTCGATTTTATCTCAATGTTGCGACCGATCAGCGGCGCGAGATTTTCAAGATCGACATTTCTAACGGCCGCGAACATTTCCGCGTCGGCGATGATCGCGTGCTTGATGATCTCGGCGAAGCCCTGATTGAACTCGCG
>QHOM01000317.1 GCA_003218785.1 Verrucomicrobiota bacterium | reverse complement strand
TTCCGACCGTTCGCAGGTTTTACGCGGGGTCCGTTCGACTGTAGCCGGAGATGATGCTGCGCTCTATAACTGCCTGTTGTTGACGGTGAAGGACGCGGCCAAATATACGGGAAGAAAAATGATTGTGGTCTTCTCGAACGGCCCCGACAACGCCAGTATGGTGCCTCCCGAAGATGTAGCCGAGTTAGCCCAGTACAGCGGGATCCCCATCTACATGATCAGTACTGAGCAAGCCAAGTTGGAGCCAGTATCCACGGCAGTGTTTGAACGCATGACCGCGGCCACGGGCGGCAAAGCCTATTTCGCCAAGACCTGGAGAGACCAAAAACGGGCATTTGCCTCGATCCGAGATGATCTAGGTCATCTCTATTCGCTCAGCTATTACCCGCAGGCGAATCCGAACCGTGGCTGGCGCAGTGTCACCGTGAAACTGGTGGGTGAGCATCTGAAGAAGTACCATATCCGGACGCGGAATGGGTATCGTCCCCAACCGATCCGCTTCTCCGCGGGAAGTGCACCAGGCTCTCTGGCGGAATCTGTTCCGGAGTAACCAAATTCCAAATTTCCATTTTGGCTTAGCGGATGAAGCCGAACTCGTACGGTTGGCCGACGCCCGCTCGGCCCATCTCAACATGGTCGCGTCTACCGGCAGCATCACCGCGTATTCCGCCGATGTCCTGGCCACTTCCTGGTTCCACAGTTTCAAGGGGAGACAAAACACGGCCTTTCTGGCTGGATAAGGCTGTGCAATTCTGGGCAGATGCCTATTCAGTGGAGAATTTGTACACTGTGCGCGAATGGTAGTTCAGCTCAGGCTTCAAAATAGTCGAGGGAAAGTGGGGATGGTTGGGCGAATCGGGGAAATGCTGGGTTTCTACGCAGAGCGCTGAGTGCTTCTTGTAGGCGTGCCCATTCTTCCCGGTGATCGTTCCGTCTAAAAAATTTCCGGTGTAAAACTGTACGCCTGGTTCAGTGGTGTAGACCTCCAGTACGCGCCCCGTCTGCCGTTCATTGACGCGGCCTGCCAATTCCAACCCACTGCTTTTCCGGTTCAAGACAAAGTTGTGATCGTACCCGTGCGCAATTGCCAATTGTTCGTTATTGGCGTCGATGCGTACTCCTATCGCGGTCGACTTAGTGAAGTCGAAAGGGGTCCTGGCCACTGACCGCAGTTCGCCAGTGGGGATAAGCGCGCTGTCCACGAGAGTAAAACGGTCGGCGTCCAACATCAGCTCGTGCTTGAGAATATCGCCATTTCCCTCGCCTGCTAAATTGAAATAACTGTGATTGGTGAGATTCACCGACGTGGCTTTGTCAGTGGTAGCCTCATATTCGATTTGCAATTCGCTCTGGTCCGTAAGCACCAATGCCATGATTGTTTTCAAACTGCTCACTGTGCCAGAGGACCTTATCAAATCTCTTCAGACCGCCATGCAGAGAATTCATGCCGTTGTTCCTGGCTAGGCGATACTCGACTCCGTCCAGAGCGAACTTGCCGTTGGCGATGCGATTCGCGTAGCGCCCGATGATGGCGCCGAAATAGGGCGTGTTGTTGAGATAGGCATCCAGAGTGTCAAAGCCGAGCACGAGATCAGCCAGCACACCTTTCTTATCGGGAACTCGCAGGGAAACTATGATTCCGCCGTAATTCATGGCGCGGACTTCCATACCACGCGAATTCGTCATTGTGTAAAGGTCAACCGGGCCCTCTGGAACTGTGCCAAATGCTTGATTCTTGATCACGTGCTTCCTCTGAGGTCGCTTGCAACAAAGCGAGAGTGGTAACCGATGAAACCAGCGCTAGAAGAACGATGATGATGTTCCGAGTTTTCATTGCCGACTCCGGTCCGCTGGCGCGCCTGCAATCTGACTTGTGAACATGGTCCGCCCGGATTATATGCCGACCGCTTGGCAACTGAGAGCCGTAGAGTGCTCTTTAAGTTGCGGTAAGCTATCAAAATGCATGTGGAAAAGGCGCACTCGATGACCGGGATGGAGCAGCTGATCCCTTACAATGATTTTGTTCGCAGGACGCAACCTCATCGCGGTACGCGCCAAAAGCAGGAGCAGGCTAAACGCCCGACCGCCAAACATCTACGAAACGGATGTTGAAGACTGCACAGACTCAACAGCGGACTGCGCGCACGATCGCCGCGGAATTGCAAGACAAATTTCGCGAGCATTATGGCGCGCGAGCGCGGATTTACCGCGCCCCAGGACGCGTGAACCTGATCGGCGAACACACGGATTACAACGAGGGCTTGGTGATGCCAGCCGCGATCGACTTTTATGTCTGGGCTGGTGTCTCTGCTCGAAACGATCGCAAAGTGCTGGTCTATTCCGACAATTTTGCCGAGAGCGTCGAACTTGATTTGCAAAAGGGCAAGCTTCGCCCGCGAAAGCATTGGAGCGATTATGTGGCGGGCGTGGCCAGCATGCTGGAAGAAGCGCAATATCACCTGCAGGGCACAAATCTCCTAATCCACGGGGAGGTGCCCATCGGATCAGGTCTCAGTTCCTCTGCGGCAATCGAAGTCGCTGCAGGGTTCGCGCTGCTGGAAAATTCTGGAATCTCAGTGGATCGGCTCGATCTCGCCCAGATCTGCCGGCGCGCCGAAAACGAGTTCGTCGGAGCCCGGGTCGGCATCATGGACCAGTTGATCGCGTGCTATGGCCATGCTGGGAATGCGCTTAAGCTCGACTGCCGCTCCCTGGAATACGACTTGTTGCCGGTGCCCGGCGACATTAGCCTCGTGATCTGTAATACCATGGTCAAGCACGAGCACGCGGGCGGCGAATACAATACCAGGCGGGCTGAATGCGAAGAAGGTGTACGGTTGCTCTCCCGTTGGTTGCCAAACGCTCGCAGCTTGCGCGACGTCAGCCTCGCCGATCTGGAACGGCACGCCAGCGGAATTCCCGAAGTCATTTATAAAAGATGCCGGCACGTAATCACCGAAAATGCCCGCGTGGCGGAAGCCGCGGATGCCTTGGAACGTGGCGACCTGCCCACCTTCGGCCGGCTCATGGCTGAGTCCCACCATAGCTTGCGGAACGACTATCAAGTTAGCTGTTCCGAACTCGACCTCATGGTTGATCTGGCAAAAGCACAATGCGGCGTTTTCGGGACACGCATGACCGGAGGCGGCTTTGGAGGCTGCACGATCAGTCTTGTCGCATCTGGGTCGGTCGGCGAGTTCGCGCAAAACATTCGCGCTGA
>QHOM01000044.1 GCA_003218785.1 Verrucomicrobiota bacterium | reverse complement strand
AGGGTCGTAAAAAGCGCCGGCAATATCGAATCGCTATTCTTCCACGCAAGGCAAATTGACGGACTCTTTCTCCTGGAAGGCATGCTACAATGGCAGGAGTTCTAGCTATGGCGTTGCTCGTCACAAAAACGCGCCCCACATGGGCGCGGCTACAGTAGTTGATCTTGCTGCGAACGAAGATCGGCGATGAGCGCTGCAGCACGCGCCGTCGCGCCGCGGTGCTGGTTTAACACTTCACGCGCGTTCTGGACGAGCCGCTGGCGGGCTTGACCGTCGCGCAGGAGCTTACCTAGGGCTTGTTCAAGTGAGTCAACGTCGCTAACCTGGATTGCGCCATCTTTCGAGACGAGCGTTTTAGCAAGCGTCGCGAAGTTTTCCATGTGCGGACCAAATATGACCGGTTTGCCGACTATGATCGGCTCCACCGGATTTTGTCCACCTTGCGCGGTTAGGCTCTTCCCCATAAACACAACGGTAGCAATCCCGTACCAGCGTTGAAGCTCACCAGTTCTGTCGAGAAGTACGCAGTCCGGATTTGTTTCGCTGTGACTCGCCGCTTCGCTGACCAACCCGACCTGTAGCGATAAAGCCTGAAGTTGCGCTCGGATTTCTCGCACGCGTTCCACATGGCGTGGCGCAATGAACAGACACAGCGACGGAAACTTCTGACGCAACCGCAGAAAAACTTTGCCGAGAAGTTCCTCTTCACCGCGATGAGTGCTGCCCCCAAAGAGCACGGGCGGCTCCGGCTTCACAGCTAAATGGTCGATTCCTTGAACGTCCGCATTACTATCAATATCAGCGGGATCGTATTTGATGCTGCCAGTATGCCAAATCCGGCTGCGTTCGACACCGAGTCGGTGCCATCGATCGGCATCCTCCAGTTCTTGCACGCAAACCAAATCGAGAAGCCGGAATGTTGGTGCGACGAAAAATCGAAATCGGCGAAATCTTCGCTCAGACCGTGGCGATAACCGCGCATTGACCAGCACAAGCGGAATGCGGCGCGCATGCGCTTCGGCGGCGAGATTTGGCCAAATCTCAGCTTCCACGAGAATAATCCTCGCCGGACAAATGACAGAAAACGCACGTCGCATGACCGGCCAGAAATCGAGCGGCGTGTACAGGACTTGGATCCAAGGCGGAGCGTTTTTGTTTGCCAAAGCAAATCCGGTTGTGGTCGTCGTGGTTAACACACAATGCACATCAGGTTCGAGCGTTCGCAGCTGCTGGGCCAGCTTGAGGGCGATCATGACTTCGCCCACGCTGACCGCATGAAACCATGTCGATCTTTGCTTTGCCAGACGCACCCGCAGTTCGCGATCGTAAATTCCCAGACGCTGTCCAAATTTTTCGCGATAACCGCCGCGCCGGACCATTTTAAGAAAATATCCGGGCAGAAAGCATGCAAGCCCGAGCGGCCAGAGCAAATTGTAGAGAAAGCGAATCACTGCTGGATGGTGGATTTCTGATTTCGGACTGCGGATAGAAAGAGGATTTCGGTAGCGCCGTATGCTTTCTGACGGACCACACGCCAAAGCTTCATTTCAGAAAGAGCTTCAGCAGACCGCTTTTCTAAAATGAAAACTCCATCCGGCTCGAGCAGTTGCACCAGCGCTTTGTTTGTCAGGAGCGTTCCGGTGAAGCGCTCACCAGATTTTATTTTCTCATACGGCGGATCGGCAAAGACGACGTGGAATTTTGCAATGCCGGAAGAGATCCGGAGGAAATCGAAAACGTCCTGCCGTCGAACGCACCCTTCTAATCGTGTTTTGGCGAGATTTTTCTGGATGACTTCAATTGACTGTCGATCTTCTTCTACAAAGAGAACCGAAGACGCGCCCCGGCTGAGCGCTTCAATTCCCAGCGCGCCGCTCCCGGCGAAAAGATCGAGAACGCTCGCGCCGATGATTGTATCGCCCAGACTGGAAAAGATGGCGGCTTTGACCCGGTCCATTGTCGGTCGAACACCGCGCTTTGAAACTGCCAAGCGGACGCCGCCGGCGCTGCCGGCGATCACTCTCATGGTGATGACACTGGCGTTGCCGCGGGCTGCTGCGGCGGCTCTTCCGGGGCAGCAGAAGGCGAGGCGGCGGCCGGGGGCAGCTCTTCGGTACGTTTCTTTTTCTTCTTTGATCGTTCTGTTTTTCCGCCGCCAAACAAGCTATTAATCATACTGCTGAGATCGCGGCCGACCAGCCTATCCATCAAATTTGTGCTCGGTCGATCGATGCTGCCGCCCACCTGAAAATCGAGAGCAAAATAACCCGGCTCATTGATTGGTTGAAAATTCTGGCGAATGGCTTTGAAAAGCTGGCTGCGAATTCTTTCGTTGATCGCGAGCTGAGAGTCGAGTTTCAGCTTGCCGTTAAACCCGACCGCACCCGATGCCGAGAGGCGAATATTCGGCGAACGCAAGATCAGTTCGTCGATCGTCACCAGCCCAGGGCTCACATGGTATTTTGCCTGGGCCTGCTCAAGATGGAGCTCCCTTAGCTCTTCGATCTGGAGGATCTCTCCAAGCAACACAAGCAGGCTATATTGCTGTACCCGCCCATCACGGAGGAAAATCTCGCCTTTTCCAATCAGCGCATCGGGATCGGCGGTTTTCCCAGAAGCTTCGAAATTTCCCTCCAGTTTGCCCTGCACCATTCCTTTCGGGCCGCCCGCGTCCGCGACAATCTGATCGGCCAGCACATTGCGAAACGTCACCCTCGTAGTGAAGGGGGAATCCTCAGCTTCCGGTTGCATGGCAAAATAGCCGTTGATCTCGCCGCCCCCCGCGCGCGCGGATATTTTCGAAAGCTCCAGCACATCGGGTTCGTAGCGAAGCGGAGATTGCAGTTGCTCCAGAAAAAAGCGGTCCCGTAACGAAATTTTTGCGACCTTTGCATCGCCATGAAGCGCCGCGGCGCTGCGTATGCTGGTACGAAAATCCACGCCCGTAAAACTCGCGAGCATTGCACCGGAGCGATCGAGAAAGTTGAAATTGCCGTCCTTAATACTGACACGTTGAACCTCCGGAGCCATCGCTAACCTCGGTTGCCGTTTCGGGAATTGATCTACCGTCGCTCGAGCTGGGGAGGGAAGATAAGGTGGCGTGGAGGCGGTGGCAGGAGAGGCAGCCTGCCGGGCGGGCTCGCCTGCCGCCGGCAACTCGGAGATACTTGGCACCTGGTTTCCCGAAACAGTCGGCCCTTGTTTTTCTCGTGAACCGGGCAATCTCCATTTTCCTTTCGCGTCTTGCAGCCAGACTATGTTTGGATTGACGAGCGAGACTTCTTTGATCACGAGGCGTCGCGAAAAGAGCGAGAGGAAACGAACACGCAGACGAAATGTTCTTGCTTCAAGGAAATGACTTGGGCTCGCCGCCGAGGTCTGGGCAATTGTAATGCCGCTCAGTTCGAGTCCGCCCCACGGCGTCACGCTCATGCGGCGAATCTCCAGCGCGGTGCCGAGCCGGCGACTCAATTCCTGCTGAATCTTCGCTTGTGTGCCCTGCGATTGCACATACAGGTTCACGCCGATCAAGACAATCGCGCCGAGCGCAATCACGACCCCTAAAACAATCAATGCAATCCGGCGCAATTGTCTCACGCGAAGACGTTACGCAGTGTGAGTTTGAAGAAAAGATCAAAGCCCTCTCTTACCTTGTCGTGTGAAGAACACAGTCGTCATTTTCAACCCAGCTGCAGGTAACGAACAGGCGAATTCCTGGCAGGAACGTGTCGAATCGATCGCCCGGGGCTGCCCCGTACGCACTACATCGAGTTCCGGCGAAGCAGAGGTGTTCGCCCGTCAGGCTGTCGAGGAGGGATTCGAAAAAATCGTTGCTGCTGGCGGCGATGGAACGGCTAATCAAGTGGTCAATGGCCTCGCCGGAAGCAAAATCGCGTTGGGACTGCTCCCGATCGGCACAGTGAACGTCTTTGCCACGGAGCTTGGCCTGCCATCGCATAATCTCGAGCTTTGCTGGGATGTGATTCAGGACAACAACGTGCGCCTTGTCGATCTTCCGAGCGCAAACGGGAAATACTTCGTCCAACTCGCCGGCGTGGGATTCGACGCACAAGTCGTCAAGGAAACCAGCCTCGCTTTCAAACGAAGTTTCGGTCCGCTCAGCTATCTCATCTCCGCGGCGCAGATTGCCGCACGGCAGCCGCCGAAGCTTTCCATCGAATCGGAGGATGCTTCTGTTAAGGAAGGATCGTTTGTTCTCATTGGAAATGGGCGTCTTTACGGCGGGCCTTTTCCATTTTTCAAGCACGCGCTCATCAACGACGGGTTAATTGATGTAGTCGTCTTCAAGAGGCTCGGTTATCTCGAAATCATCAAATATCTGCAGGACGTAGTGTTCAGTTCGCACATTCGAGTCCCTGAGATTGAATATTTCCAGACCCGGCGCTTGCGCATAACAAGCGAGCAGGATGTTCCGGTGGAACTCGACGGCGAGCTGGCCGGAAATTGCCCGGTTGACTTCCAAATCAAGGAAAAAGCGCTCCGCGTTTTGGCACCTCTCCCTTCGTCGTAGGCGAGCGCGCTGCGCCAATGAGGGGCGGTCTCAAGAATAGCTCGGAATGCGATGGGGTGGATCGAGCAGTCCCTTGGTCAATGCCAAATAGTGCGCCTTGGGCACCATTTTTAACAATTAACATCGCGCGACCGAGCGCCGATCCACCTTCTCAGCGATTTTGGGACCGGTGTCTAGTCTTTCGGCCAAATCCGCATGATGTTCCGCGCGATGGATCGCGGTAATCGTTGGATCGGAGAAAAAGCGACCGCATCGCTCAACCCGTCACAGGTTGAAACTACCCTTTTCCAACTTAGCGAACGCTGGCCGCCAACGGCGCCGCCATTTGCTGATGTCGTCGAGCAATTTCCATTGGGCGAAGCTGCCCTGCTTCATCTTTTGGCAGTCTCCAGCATTTGCGCGACCAGACTAACGCGGAGTCCCGAAATTCTTCTGTGGTTGCACCAGCCTGAGGTATGTCTCGCTTCTCGCGGCTACGCGGAAATGTTTGACGAACTTCGTATTGTAGCTGGTGATTCATTCTCGGCGGAAAATTTCGCGGCGCTTCGTTTCTGGAAAGGCCGCGAGATGACGCGTGTCGCCCTTCGCGAACTTGCGAACGTAGCCCCGCTTGAGGAAACCACCGGGGAGCTTTCGCAAATCGCAGAAATTTGCGTCCGCCGCGTGTTCGAACATTGGAATGCCGAATTCCGGAAGCGCTACGGCTCCCCGAGCGCCGCATTTGCCATTCTTGCGCTCGGTAAACTCGGGGGCGGCGAACTGAACCACAGCTCGGATGTCGATCTTCTTTTTCTCTACAGCGACGAAGGCCAGCTCACGCCGCACCTCTCCTATCACGAGTTCTTTAACCGGCTCGGAAAGAAGATTCTCGAAACATTCTCGACCCCTCATCCGGAAGGCTCGCTGTTTCGCATCGATCTTCGCCTTCGCCCAGAAGGCTCGGCTGGGCCACTCGTGCGATCGCTCGAGAGCATGGAAAATTATTACGCCGGTTTCGGCGAAACTTGGGAGCGCCTCGCACTAATCAAAGCGCGCGGAATCGGCGGCAGTCGGGAGCTGGCTTATGAATTCCTGCGGCAACATCAGCCTTTTATTTATCCAAAGAGCACGACGCCCGATTTGTTCGATGAGATTGCCAGCATCAAGCGACGCATCGAGCGCGACGTGGTCGGGCCAGACCAGCTTGAACGCGACGTCAAACTCGGCCGCGGCGGCATTCGCGAAATCGAGTTCGTGGTGCAGGCACTTCAGCTCATCCACGGGGCGCACCATGCGTTCCTGCAAGAAGCGAGCATGCTTAAAGCGCTGCGGGGTCTTCGCCAATTGGATCTTCTTCCGCACGATGAAGTGCTGACGCTCGACAAGGCGTATCGGTTTCTCCGGCGTGTTGAGCATCGTTTGCAAATCGAAGCTGAGCAGCAGAGCCACACGGTTCCGCAGGAACCGGAAGCTCTGCGACGACTCGCACTTAGCCTGCGTTTTTCGTCCGGTGAACGATTCACCGCGGCGCTGCACGAAAAGATGAACAGTGTGCGCTCGATTTTTGAACGGGTCATTTCCAAACCGCGTGCCGAACCAGCCAAAATCGATCTGGACATTTTTAGTGACCAAAAACGCGCGGCCAAGGCACTTGCGGATCTCGCACAAGGCCCCACCGGCTTCCATATCGCGCCGCGGACGCGCCAAATATTCCGTAAGCTGCGGCCAGTCTTACTCGAGTGGCTCGCGAAAGCGGCGGATCCAGACGCAACTCTCAATCAATTTGTTCGCTTTGTTGAGGCCTACGGCTTGCGCAGTTTGCTCTTCGAGCTTCTCGTCACCAATCCTCGACTGCTTGAGTTGCTGGTAAAAACTTTCGATGCCAGCCGGTTCGCCAGCGAGCTTTTGATTCGCCGGCCGCAACTTCTGGAAGACATCACCCGGGACCCAACATTTGATGAACCACGATCGGTGGCGGAAAATTTACGGCGGCTCGATTCGTTAGGCCCAGATGCGAGCAATCTCGACCCGATACGCGCATATCGGCAGAGGCAACTGTTGCGCATCATCCTGCGCGACGTGCTGGGGCTTGCCAGCCCGGCAGCGACCTTCGCAGAGCTTTCGGATGTGGCCGAAGCCTGTCTGCTTTTTATGGCCAGGCGGCTTGGAAGCGAGGAATTGACCATCATCGCGCTCGGAAAATTTGGCGGACGCGAGATCAGCTACGGCGCCGATCTGGACGTTTTGTTCGTCGGCGACGACATTCGCTCCGCGCAAAACCTGATCGTCACGATGGCGCAGCCAACGGCCGAGGGAAATATTTGGGTGCTCGATGCCAAGCTGCGCCCCGAGGGGGAGAAAGGCCCGCTCGTTTGTTCTCCTGAGACTTATCAATCGTATTACACAAACCGGGCGCAACCGTGGGAATTGCAGGCGCTGACTCGCGCACGTGCCGTTACAGGGCCACTGCAAGGCGAGTTTATCGAAATCGCAAAACGCGCCTGGCGTGATGCCGGCCAACATGTCGATCTTCACGCAGGGATTGAGGACATGCTCGATCGAATTCGGCGCGAACGTGGAAGCGGATCAGATTTTCTCGATTTAAAGACGGGAGGCGGCGGGATTATCGAGGCGGAATTTCTCGTTCAAGCCCTGCAAATGCGAGAAAACATCTGGGAGTCGAACTGGGAGCGTGCCGTCGATCGGCTGCACGAGCGCGGGCGCCTAACCGATTCAGACGTTGCCGATCTCAAAAATGCTTACGCGTTTCTGCGTCGTTGTGAATCTGTATTGCGACGCTATGAGAACAGAAGCGTTTCAGCGCTTCCGAGCGACCCAAGCGAACAACGAAAGTTGGCCGTTCGTTTCGGCGACGATGGCTTTGGCGTTTTCTGTCAAAGATACGTCGATGCCCGCGAAACGATTAATTCGCTCTACAATCGCCACGTTAAGTTGTAGAGGCACGCGATTACCTGGCGCGATTTGAGGAAGTCGGCGTGCGACCGTACCCCAGGACCGCGTACCCCAAGACGTCATTAACACCGCCTGAAGGCCGGCGTCCATTAACCCGGAATTCCCTTGAGCATCTCGGTGTTCGTTGGGAATTTCTTAACAAACATCAGGAGACGCTGGATCGCTTCCTCCGGTTTATGACCGGCCAGGCCGCGACGAATCAGATTGATCTTCTCCAGTTCCCACGGTTGCAGCAGCAACTCTTCACGCCGCGTGCCGGACAGAAAAATATCGACAGCGGGATAAATCCGCTGGTCGCTGATTTTCCGGTCGAGCACCATTTCCATGTTTCCGGTGCCTTTAAACTCCTGAAAGATCAGCTCGTCCAT
>QHOM01000316.1 GCA_003218785.1 Verrucomicrobiota bacterium | reverse complement strand
ACTGCTTCCGAGGCGCAATCGGCTTGGGTCATGGCGGGGCTTTTACTCGGCAGAGGTTTGTGCGGTGTCGCCCCGACGCCTACCCGTGGCGCGGTAATGATCCTCATCGCGCGCGCGGTATTTACCTTCCGATATCAGTTTCTTCTTGTACGCGTCGTAACCGAGTCGCCTTCCTTCCTCCCAAGCCCGGGCTACGGCAGCGGACGTCTCCACGCTTAGACCGTCACCGTGCCACAGTTCCCAATATTCACCCTGTGCATGAACCACGTTGAGCACGGCTATCTCGATCGAGCCCATTCTCTCACTGTCATGGGCCAGACTGGCGAGACTCTGAAAGCCGTGATGGGCGCGATCACGGTACTTTTGTACAAGGTCATAGGTCATCATGCCGGTGTCTTCACGGCGGCCTGTGAGCTGACAATTCTGAATGCTAAACCGTGCCGGGTATTTGCTTAGCCCATAATCGATAACGTGCTCGCAGAACTGTGGAGGCAGGTCCAGCACCTTGGATAAGTGCAGAGATATCTCCTGCCGCGGAAAGGCCTTCGCCCATTCGTCGGTGTACTTTTTGTAGACATCGAGCAGCTTCTCTTCGTAGTTTCCAAGTGCTTTCCATTTGGCAAGATCCGCTCCGCGTTTTGGCAGATGCATTTCTGCGCTCAACAAATTCGCGCATGTCAGGACAACGCTTACGCACAAAGGATCGCTGGCATAACGTTCACCCAGTTGTGCGATCACCTGCGAAAAGTTCCGCTGATAAATCGGGTCCCACGGGACAGGAATCACAATTGCCTCACCAAAATTCGCTCGATGGGGATTCGTCACGCGAGTTTCAAAAGACTGAGCGCCCTCCGCATAGACAAAAGGTGGCGTGCTAGCGCCCGGTTTAAAACCGAGCTGATATTTCATCCCGATGCCGTGGAGCACGGCTACGAATTTATCGATCGCGCTAAAATCGGGTTTGCCAGCTTCGTTCTCGACTTCTTTCCAGGGAACGTGAAGGCAGACGCCAGTCAGTTGATGGTTTGCGCGAATGCTGCTGGCGAAAGCGTCCAATGCGCCGGCATTTTCGGACACCTGTTGCGTGACCCATAAGCCTGTCCGGATCGGCGGTTCCCGCTCGGCAAAGACTGAGAACGGACTGGTCGTTGCAAACGTGAGACCACAAAGTAATGGGGGGAAAATGTGGGAGAATTTGGCGGGCTGCATGTGCTTCTAGCTCCGTACTGTTTAACTCAGTTCCCTAACCCTTCTTGAGATACTTGTCGATGAGTGACAGGTATGGTGGCGTCGTTCTCACCATGGATGATCAGGAAAGGCGGATCGTCTTTCGAGACATAATGGATAGGGCTGGCAGCTGTCGCCGTTGTTATATTCTTTTCGGCCGACCCACCGACTAAGGCTGCGACGTCGTACATCACTTTGCCACTTTTGTCTCCCCGCGATTGCGAGGCCTCCTGATAAAGACGCACCAAATCTGACGGACCTGCAACATCGCACACCGCCTGCACCCGACTCGAATAAGACATATTATCTCCAGTCCCCTCAAGTTCGCGCACTCCGCCCGATGTGCCCAGCAGCGCCGCCAAATGTCCACCCGCGGAGTGTCCCCAAACGCCGATGTGGTCAGGATCGAGATGGTAGGTGGAAGCGTTGGCGCGAAGCCAGCGCACGGCAGCCTTACAATCTTCGATCTGTGCCGGAAAAGGTGCAGTGCTGGTAAGGCGGTAATCGATGCTCGCCACGGCGTATCCATCCTGCACCAGAGCTACAGCTGGACATCGCTCTTTTCTGCCCTTGCTCCAGCCTCCAGTGTGGATCCAAACAATCACCGGCAGCGAACCCGAGACCTTTTCCGGACAATAGAGGTCGAGCGTGAGGACTGCGCCGTTGACGCGTTCATATACCAAATCTCGCAGAGTCGCCACACTGGCAACCTCCGTAGGCCGACGCCTCGCCATAACCGGCTGCGCGATCTGCCCACCCAACACCGCCGCCGCAAGTGTGAGAGCAAGCCATGGATACCGCCGTCGTATCAGCCCGACCACGTGATATTGGGATGTCATATTGCAGATACGATCTTGTTCAATAAGAACCTTCCGGCGCGCATGCTTGATTGGCAAGAGCTTTTCAATATCCCGGGCCTCGGAATAGCACGTAGAATCGTCAAGCCTTCTCTAACTGCGTCCTCCTTTTTGCACAGGCTTTGTTCAAACAGCTTCTTCCCGAACTCATAGAGCTCATCATCCAGACGATTATGCTCCCTTATGAGGTCGACTAACTTTGGTTCGACCATAGGGCGACTCTTCGAGACTTTTTGATTCTCATAGAACGGGACTTCCCAGTCAAATGTTTTCGCGATGAGGATCAAGCTCTCCTCGAACCTTTCACAAATTCCCACGACGCTAAACGATTTCGTAAGATTTTCTTTCGCGATGTCTAGTAATCGCTCATCGCCGGTCGCGGTATCCTCAACTCCGGCAATTAACCTGCACTGCAAGTTATGGCGATGAGGGATTAGCCGGAGATAATCTTCTACTCCCAGTCGCTCCCTTTTCAATTTCCGGTGCAGCGGATGAAGCGGCCTGCGCAGGATAAAATAATAAGAGGAGAGAAACCTGGCCACTGGCTCGCGGAGCATTGTGATGTAAGTAGCGCCCTGCGGTAGGAATTCATGAATACCGTAGAACAAATGTCCGCGCACCACCCGCAACCGGCGGCGGCGCCCCTCCGGAAGTCGTTTGAGTCGTTCCGCTGTCGCCCTGATCCGATAGGGATCCATCGTGAAAATCGCAAGGGGGCTGTATTGCCATTCGATAATCCGGTTAAGGGTCGTCCCCGCTGTTTTGGGAATGTGAAGAAAAATTAGCGCCTCGCGATCCATCGTGGCAGAACGATAGCGGCGTGCGTTCGCTCGATCAACTGCCGTACCCGGTCGCGGCGACAGCGCGCCCTGTTCCTGCTTTCACTGGCTCTTCCTGAGATATTTGTCGAAGAACGCTTTAACAATCGGTAGAAACCTTGGGCCTCCCGCGCTGTGTCCTTGTGGAGTTATCTCCAGGGTTGTCTCCACCCCGGCTGCCTTGAGCGCCGCGGCTAATAACTCGCCTTGACTGGCCGGCACCGAAAAGTCGTTCTCCCCCCCCAGTAACGCATCGATGTAAGATCTGGCTTTAGGCCTCGTCCCGGTCGACGCGTCCGATGCGTCGTGGTAGAGACGCAGAAGATCTGCCGGGCCAGACACATCGCACACCGCTTGCACCCGGCTCGAATAAGACATGTTATCTCCACTGCCCTCTAGCTCCTGCACTCCGCCGGAAGTGCCTAGCAGCGCCGAGAGATGTCCCCCCGCGGAGTGTCCCCAGGCTCCGATCCGGTCGGCGTCGAGATTGTACTTGGCAGCGTTAGCCCGAAGCCACCGCACGGCTGCCTTGCAGTCTTCGATTTGCGCTGGGAAAGGCGCCTCGCCAGAAAGACGGTACTCGATGCTCGCCATGGCATAACCGTCGTTTAAGAAACTGATAGCCGGACTGTGCTGTTCTTTTCGGCCCTTGCTCCAGCCTCCACCATGAATCCAAAGGATAACAGGCAATGGGCCGGAGGCCTTCTGAGGACAATAGAGGTCAAGGGTAAGCGCTCTGCCGTTGATGCGTTTGTAAACTAAATCCCGCTGGATCGCCGCATCAGCGATCTCCACAGGGCGACCCCTCGCCAGGGCCGATTGCGCTGTCGTACCATACAGGGCAACCGCAAGGATTATGATGGCTAACCATGCGTTGCGGCCAAGCCTGAGACGCACCTGCTGATTTTTCTGCGTCATATTGCGGATGCAGTTTGCGTCCCCAAAATCGGCTGTGAGCAGTTTGAACGCAACGACTTTTCCCGGCAAAATCGACGCAGAAGGAGGCACGTATCAATGCCTTTCTCAAGCAATTCGCTTGCCCGCCAAGCAATCCTATATAATAGCGCGATGATTGACTGGTTGATGGCTGGACGTATCATCGAAAGTGGCGGAGCTAAAATCGCGAGGCCAGATCCGGCGCAAGCTGCTCGAGGTCCGCGAAGACCAAGCAAGTCCAGATTCGTTACCGCTATTCTTCCGAAACCTTCAACCAACCCGCACGAGGATTTTTCGCTAACAAAGGAGCAAACCGCCTTTCGTGATTCGGCTCGCGATTTTGCCCGTCGGAAAACTGAATCCGGGAGCCGCCGATAGAGACCGAGTCGGGCATTTCCCGGCTGAACGCTTGGAAAAAGTGCGCGTAGTTTGGAATCTTCGGGATGCCGCTACCGAAACGCTATGGCGGCCACGAGCAGCCGCCCGGTG
>QHOM01000043.1 GCA_003218785.1 Verrucomicrobiota bacterium | reverse complement strand
TGCAAGACGCGCAATTGCGGCGGCACCGCGACTTCGTGCAAAATTCCGTCGATTCGATACCGAATCCGCAAATCGTTTTCGAGCGGCTCAACGTGAATGTCGGTCGCGCGCTCGAAAATTGCTTCGCGAATGATCTGGTTTACGAATTTCACCACGGAAGCTTCGGGATCGTCGGCGTTCAGCTCGATGGCGATTTCCGTGTCTTGCAGCACCTCGAAGGCGCGGTTGGTTTTCAGGATTTCGTCGAACGTTTCCGCGCCGACGCCGTAGAGCGTTTTCATCGCGCGTAAAAGTTGCGCGCGCGGCACCAGCACCCATTCGGCCGGTTTTTTTAAAAGCTGCGACGCGAGCTGGCGGCCAATCGAATTGAAAAGATCGTAAGTCGCCAGCACCACCGAATTTTCCTTCACCTCGATGGGCAGAATGTGATGTTGAAAAACAAAACGGCTGGGTAAGATCGACAATGTCGCGCGATCAATCTTTTTGGCGTCGATTGAGACAACTGGCACACGAAAGAAGTTTCCGATCGCGCCGAGGAAGCGTTGCTCGTCCACTTTGCCGGAATCAAGCACCTGGCCTACCCACGAACCGCCGTTTAGGTTCGACACCAGCTGCACAGCTTCCTCGCCCGATGGCACACCGCTTTCGAGCAGCAAGTTGATCAGCGATTGGCTGGCGGCCGAGCTCATTCAGGACAAGTCAGGGCATGTATAACGCTCGCCTTACCGGATCAGTAAGTGTGCCCGTGACGCGCATTGAATAATTCTTCTGAAAACGCGCAATCGCATCGGCTACCTCAGTAGAAAATACGCCGTCGATCGGGCCACAATAGTACCCGAGCCGGCGCAATGCGGTTTGCATTGAGCCCACATAAGCCGGCTGCAAGACCAGTTGTTGGGGAACCATAAAGTAATAGACGAACCGACAATGATATCTCGGCGCGAAGTCAGTGGCATTCACAGTCGCGCGGCCCTGGTGGATCAAGCCCCACTCGTCTCGTTGAGCTAGCGGGTCAGTCGGACGAAAAATATCGTACTGTAAAATACCGAACTCATCGGCTTGCGCGATGCCTGCGCAAAATCCGAGAATAAGAACAAGAGCCAACCGGTGTATAGTCATAGATAACACCTTAGTGCAAATCTTTCGCCGCAGGGATATCAGGCGGTGGTAATTGTTTCTCGCTGCCCGGTTTCGGGCAATCCGCGCACTCGCCCTGATCAAGCTCGGGACCAAAGTGTGTATTGTCCTCCCACTTTTGGCGCAGGCGATAAAGCTCGAGCTTGGTCAAGGTCACCTGCGGACACATCAGAATAATCAACTCCGTCCGGTTATGACTGTTCGTCGTGCTACGAAAAAGCGCGCCGAGGACTGGAATACGCGAGAGATAAGGGATGCCGGTAGTATTTTTGTCTTTGCTGTCGGTAATCAAGCCACCCAGCACAATGGTTGATCCATTTGCGGCGGCAACATTTGTCCGGATATAACGGGTGGCGATGTTTGGGATTGAGTTGCCATTCACGATGGTCGACCCAGCCAGGCTATCGAGCTTCTGCAAAATATCGAGCGAAACCTCCTTCTCCGAGTTAATCAACGGTACGACCTCCAGTTGCAGCGCAACTTTTTTGAACTCGATGTTTGAAGCCACCGCGGCCGTCCCAGTAACGGTAGTCGTGTTGACGACATTCGTCAGCGAGCTCACCGGAACTGGGATTTCCGTGCCTGATGCAATGATCGCCTTCTTGTTATTACTGGTGAAAACCAGGGGCCGCGAAATCACTTTGAACCGGCCGGTCTGCTCGAGCAGATGCACAATTGCCGCCAGATAGTTGCCGGCGGCGACGTAAACGTTGGTGCCGGTGGCTACGTTTTGAATAATTTGGCTGAAGTTGATCAGATTGGCCGGATCGACAATTCCCGTGATTGGCGAAATCGTAGAAATCGGCGAAGCGGCCGGAGCGACAGAAGGCACGGGAATTGGCACGTTGGTATTGCGTGAAATTCCCACTAGTTTGTTTTGGTATTTTGCGAAATAATCGACGCCGAACTCCTCATTGTTGCTAAGTGTCAACTCGCCAATGACGGTGCTCAACGCGACCTGCGGCGCTTTCACGTCCATTTCATCGAGAATCTTTTCCACCTTTACCACCACCTCGCGGTTGCCAAGGACGATGATGGAATTCGAACGCTGATCAGCGATGAGCTTGGAGTTGCCGACGGTGACCGCTTTAGGCACGGTGTCCACTGGCTGCGTGGAGAGCTCCTCGGAAATATTCAGCGTGCTTTCCGTTCCAGTGGTCGACGTGCCCGAGGTGCCAGGCGTGGCCGAAGTGTATGGAGTCGTGGTTCGCGGTTGAGGGGTCGCGCCTGCACCGCCAGCGGCCGCCGCGCCAGCTCCCTCTGTGCCTGGTTCGGTCAAAGCCTGCACCAGCACCGGCAGAACGTCGCCAGCAGAAATGTATTTTAATGGTCGCGTGACCGGTTTTGCAAACTCAACGTTGGCATCAAATTCATGGATCAGTTGACGGATGAAGGGCATGTTGATCGGCCGCGTCACGATGTGAATGCGGTTGGTGCGGACGTCGGGAGTAAGTTTGATTTTACCCACGATGACTGCTTCTTCGGATAGCCCAGCCAGTTCGCCAGCCTCGGTTTCAACCGGCACAGGTTGCGGGACGGCCCCAGGCACTCTCACGCTACGGATCCCGGGTTGGCTAGGCGCCTGGGTGCCTTTTTCGAAAATATCCTTCAGCATCTCACAGACTTTGGTCGCATCGGCGCGCTCAAGCTTGATAAACTCGCTCACCACTTCTGCCGGCGCCACGTCGACCTGTTCAATCACGCTGGCGAGCCGCCGAATGATGTCGGCATTCTGTGTCACCAGAAGACTCGATGATTTCGGCAGCGCCAGAATATTTATCGAGCCTGAGCTTCCCTGAAAATATGCCATCAACACTTGCTGAAGTTCTTGGGGATCCGCGTACTGAAGCTTGAATAAGAAGCTGACAACCGGGTTGCCCGCCGGGATATCCGCCAGGTCAGAAATAATTGCTACCGGTGCCTTTCGAGGATTTTGGCCAGCCCCCACAACGTCGACAATGTCGTGGTCTGCTGGAACCAGCGAGATGCCATTTAAAGCCAAGCTCATCTCGATGATTTTGATTGCCTCTACTCGGGACACGTCTTTGGCAATAAAAATGTTCACTTTGCCCTGGACGAAATTGTCCATCACCAGTTTCTTGCCCGTAAGCTGCTCGTACAGATGCAACACATCGACGACATCGCTGTTCGGGAACTGGAGCCGAACCGGTGTCGGCCCGCCCGGAGGATCAGCCGCCGCAGGGTTGGCAACCTGGGCAACGGGTTGCACAGGCTGCTGGGTGGCGGCCTGGGAAGCGTAAGATGGATTGCGGCGCTCAGGTGCGCTCTGAGCTAAGACCCCCGTCGCGCTGGCAAGCACGAACATCGCAATAAAGAAAAGCCGGTACACGGTCTTATTTAATTGGGTGGGTGACGCTAGTAAATTCAGGAGTACCGGTCAAACTCTTTCGCTCCCTCGAAAAAATCCCTCTTCATGCTCGAACTGGACGCAGCAGGAACACAGCTTATAAGAGATTGCCATTATTGCAAATGATCCGTCCTTCAAGCCTGGGGAGCGCACGCGCCGTCGCGTGCCCTTCGCGGCGCCGCGTGCGCACCCCGGAACCGTGCGGCGCCCACGCGCGATGGCGATTACTTCTTGTATCCTCATGACGCTGACGGTTTCCGCCGCGCCGAAACAAAACGCCAGCGCAGTTGCCCAGATTCGCTCCGTCCTTCGCACACAGCAAGAGGCCTGGAACCGCGGCGATATTGATGAATTCATGAACGGATACGCGCGCTCAAAATCGACAATCTTTATTTCAGAAGATACAGTAAGACGCGGCTGGGAAACGGTGCGCGATCGTTACCGGAAAAAATATTCCGATCGCGCGAAAATGGGGGTGCTCACTTTTTCCGATCTCGAGATCACGCCGCTGGCATCAGATTCGGCCGTTGTGCTCGGACGTTGGAAATTACAGCGCGCAAAAAATCGGCCGCACGGGCGATTTACACTCATCTTCAGGCGCTTGCCGAAAGGCTGGCGGATTGTGCTCGATCATACGTCGACGGCTACGCCGGCGCCGTGATCCGTAAAAAAGTTACAAGGTTACAACGGATAATGCTCAGTCACCCAGCGCTTCAACCTTTGTAACTTCGTAACGGTTGTAACTCTTTTAACCTCTCAAGCAACTTCTCGTGAATATTGTCGAATCCGCCGTTGCTGAAAACCGCGACGATATCCTTTGGCCGCAGCATCGGAACGATTCGATCAACAATCGCATCGGCGTTCTGCTCGTAAAACGCGGGGGAACCAGCTTTGACAATCGCATCCACAACCGCCTCGGGATTTAATCGCTCCTCTTCGGGGATCTGCTCCAACTTGGCCACTTGCGCGATGAAAACCCCATCAGCTAATTTTAGCGCATCAGGAAGCTGCTGTTGAAAAACGGCACGCCGCGTCGTGTTCGAGCGCGGTTCGAAAACGGCCCAGAGCCGGTGGCCACGATAACGATGACGAAGCGCTTGCAGCGTGTGGGCGATTGCCGTCGGATGGTGGCCGAAATCGTCAATCACTTTGACACCGCGCGCTTCGCCACGGACTTCCTGCCGTCGTGCGATTCCGGAAAAACTCTTGAACGCATTGTCGATCTTCGCTTTCGACACATCATAAAATCGCGCTGCTATCGCCGCCATCGCCGCATTGCGCACGTTGAATTCGCCGATGAGCGGAATTTCGAAAGTGCCCTCGCCAAGCTTGAACCTTGAGCCTCCAGCCGAGTAGGTGACGTCCCGGATTCGCTGGGCGCAATTCTTCGAGAAACCCACCTCAATCATCTGCGCGAGACAATCCCTTGCGACTTCCACGCAACTGGGATCGTCGCCATTCACCAGCACCATGCCATTTTGAGGAACGATATTGAGCAAACGCCGGAAGCTAAGCTTGATTTCATCGAGGTCGTTGAAGATGTCAGCGTGATCGAACTCGATGTTGTTTACGATCAGCAATTCCGGCAGGTAATGCAAAAATTTCGAGCGCTTGTCGAAAAAGGCGGAGTCGTACTCGTCGCCTTCGATCACGAAATATTTCGAATCGTTCAAGCGTGCGCCTTGTCCGAGATTTTTTGGGAGTCCGCCGATGAGATAACCAGGCTTGCGTCCGGCCTTTTCCATGATCCATGCGAGCAGCGCTGTTGTCGTTGTTTTGCCGTGCGTTCCAGTAACGACAAGATTATGCCGGCCGCGTAGAAAATAATTTTTCAACACCTCCGGCAACGAGAAATAAAGCAGTTTTCGGCTGAGCACCACCTCCACTTCGGAATTGCCGCGCTTGATTGCATTGCCAATCACGATCACATCGGCATCTGCTGGAATATTTTCAGCGCGATAACCTTCCTTGAGCGCGATGCCTTTCTTTTCCAGAAAGATCGACATCGGCGGATAAACATTTTCGTCCGAACCGGTGACTTTGAAGCCGCGCTCTTGCAGCGCCGCGGCGACTGAGCCCATCGCCGTTCCGCAAATCCCCAGAAAATGAAAACTTCGAGGCGCTTCCTTCACGCGGATTCTTTACGGCGGAGAAATCGTTCGCGCTACTGAAAGGATTCGGGAGCGCACGCGCCCCGTGTGCTGTTTTCGGCGCCCCGCCGAAAATTTCATTACTGTTCGGTTTAGCGAGGCGCCAAATGGTGTACGCGAGCGCGCGTGCGCTCCTCAGCATCACTTCTTCTTGAATACCTCCACTGCGTCCCAGGCTTCGTCCGGCGGTTGTTGTTCGTATTCGAGCGCGCGATCGAGATACATTTTGGCCAAGAGATCGTCCGGATAAAACTCGAGGAAACGCGAGAATAAGATTTTTGCCTCAGTAAAATCGCGTGCGCGGAATTTCTCTAGTCCCTCTTCGTAGGAGTCGAGCCACTTCAGAAGTTCTGGATCGACATCTTCATTCCGCGCACCAATGAAGGTAAAAACGTCCACCGGCTTGGTTTTGCCTTTCACCTGCACACGCGCCACCGAGCGCAAATGAAATTCGTCTCGCACCAATTCGGCCGCTGTCGCACCAATCAAAATATCGACGCCATAAATTCGAGTAAGACCTTCGAGCCGTGACGCCAGATTAACCGAGTCACCAATGACGGTGGGATCCATGCGCTCGTGCGAGCCAATATTGCCAACAATTACTTCGCCTTGATTGATGCCAATGCCCATGCCGAGTCCCATTCGGCCTTCGCCGCGCCATTGTTCATTGAGCTGCCGCAGCTCGCGCCGCATCCCCAGCGCTGCGCGCGCGCAATTTTTTGTGTCCTGCGCCATGCCAAAACTGCGCACGTTCCCCCAAACGGCCATGATCGCGTCACCGATGAATTTATCGAGCGTGCCCCCATTGCTGAAAACAACTGAAGTCATGCGGGTGAGATACTCATTGAGCTGTGCGACCAAGGCCTCGGGGTCGGCTCTTTCGACCAACGTGGTGAAACCGATCAAATCCGAGAACAGGATTGTCACGGGCACACGCGCGCCACGGAGCGAGCTGTAGTAGCTGTCCGGATTTTCGAGAACTTCCTTGACCAGGTTTTTCGAGACATAGCGTTCGAGAGTCCGTCGTGTGCGCAATTTCTCGAGCCGCTCGAGGGCGTATTCGAACCCGAGCGAAAATAATCCGCTCAATAATAGAGCGGAGAGGACCGGAACTGTGAGAAGCAACAGCCCCGATTTGTCATAAAACAATCGCGCTGCACCAAGATACGCGCTGGTGATCACAACGAGGGCACCGAGACAAAGCAGTGGCCGCCGCAGAAAGGCAACGAGCGACCAGGCGATCAGCCCTGCTGCACCAACAAGCCCCAAGCCAACTTCCCGCGGCGTGGGCCGCAAGAATTCATGGCCAAGGGCCGCGGCCATCGCCTGTAAGTGAAGCGCCGGGCCCCATATCGTTGGGCTCATTGGCGTATCGACAACATCATGCTCTACCTGCGCAGACGCTCCCACGATGACGATTTTGTTCTTAAAAAACGTGCCGTCGGCATAGTTGGCATGCCAAAATTTGGGATCGAAAACTTCGTAGAGCGGGCGCGGTTCGAACGCGTCGAGCTCGGTAAAACGAATCATATGACCACGAAGGTCGTTCGGCACATCCTCCCCGCGGCCGATCTTGGCGAGCGCGCGCGCAGAAAGCGCTTCGTAAATTTCCTGGCTCGGGTGCGGCGGCAAGCCAGCAAGTTGGCGATCTGTCACCCGATAAGTCACGGCGCGGATTTTCCCATCGATCGGATCGGGCCAGAAATTCACAAACCCGACACGATCGTCTTGCATTTGGGGCGGCGGAACCAGTGTGTCGTTTGGCGTCACCTCCTGAGGCCGGTAGGCGTTTTGCATATCGATATTGGCGCCGAGCACCACCTTGTCGTGATAACGATCGAGCGCGGAATGAAACGCGGGATCGCCCTCGTTAGGCGGATCAAACATCAGGTCGAAGATGACCAGACGCGCCCCGGCTCCAAACAAACGATCGAGCAACAACGCCCAAACTTCGCGCGACCACGGGAATGGCCGTTCGGTCATCAGTTGGAATGCACGGTTGTTCGCGATTTCCTCAGCCGTGAGGGGCGGCAATTCCAACGTGCTTTGATCGATCCCTAAGAAAACGAAATCATTACGCGTTGGAGTTTTTCGCCCTTCGCGCCGCAGCAAATCCTCAAAGCTCTGTTCACCGCTCCATGGCACGGAGAGAAACGGCGTCGCCGGAAAGAAATGACCGAGAAAAATCAGCCCGGTCCAAAAACCGCAGATTGACGCCAGGATCAACAGCCGATAACGCCCAAGCCAATGCATGCGCGCATTATACCAGCACTGCGCGATTATGAAATTCCATTCAGCGGCATCGATGCCGCCGTTAAATCGTAAATCGCCGAAACGTTAAAGCGATTGATCGCCAGATTGTATTGCTCTTTTAATGATTCTGCCAATGAGTGGCTTCGCAGTTATTGCAGTGTCACGCTAATTTTCATTTAATTCTCCTGTCCGCCGGCGGACCAGATTTTCGCACAGCTTTGACCGATTTGCCGCATTTTTCGAAATTTCTCCTCAGATGGCCCGCTTTTGTGTGGATAGCGGCGCTGATTCTCGCAGGTCAGCCAACACAAGGCCAGGCACCGCCCGGCTCGGCGCAGTCGCGCGCGCAGCTGCTCGGCCAAGGCGCTTTGCCGGTCCCAACAGCTACGCCGACTGGTGAAGCTCAAGGTTATGCCGTCACGAGTCCGAACGAGCAAGACATCGGCGAGCAGCAGATCCTGAAGCGGACGGAGGAGTATCGGCCGTTCACGCTTTCCGTTTACTCTCCCTTTTACTGGACCTCGAATGCCGCGCTCGTTAGCAGCGGCGAACAGGATGATGTCCTGGTCGCTCCCGGGGTCACTTTGATGTATCAGCCGCGCATTACCAAGACGTTCTACGCACAAGTCGGGGTCGTGCAGCAATTCTTCTTCTACGACCAATTCACGGAACTTAATTTCGCCAGCCTCGATGTCATCGCCGGGTTAGTTTATTACCTGCCGCAGTTCCACAACCTGAGCCTCCGCGGGTATTATGACTACAATCGCCTGACGGATACTGACAATTTCGACGAGTTATTCGTCAATAATTCTATCATTTTAACCGCAGAACTGCCGTTCCGGATCGCCCGTGCGCAACAGGTTCTCTTCGGCGTCGCTTTAAACCTCAGTTTTGCCGGTAACCCCGAATCACCGCGCCGAAACAACTACTCACTCTACGGCAGCTACGATGTTGCTTTGAGTCGCTCCTTTTCGCTCGACGCCGCGTTTCAGTTCGTCGTGCGCGATTATTATTCCGGCGATCGAACCGATGTGAACGAAATACTTTCCCTGAGCGCAAACTATCGGATTCGGGACTGGCTCACATTAAGCGCGCTCAGCTCTTTCGCCTGGAATCAGTCCAACCACAGCGTCTTCGAATACAGCGTGGCCAACATTGGCGGCGGAGTAGCGCTGACGCTGAAATTCTAACGCCCATGATCAATCGTCCCCCTTCTTCAGCGCTCCGAGCGGAAAGCTGGGGCCGCGGTTTGCTCATTTGTCTTCTCCTGACCGTCGCCTGTTTAAATGCCGCTCAGTTGCAGGAAACGCGCGTAACGCAAGTGGTGAAAGACGTGAAGCTTGGTCCGCCGCAAGCGCCTCCACGCCGGGCCGCGGTCGGCGAAAGCGTTCGCGACGGCGATGCTATCAGCACCGGCGCGGCCGGACGCAGCGAATTGACATTCGCTAACCAAACGATCGCGCGTCTCGGCGCGAAAACGATTGTCGGTTTCAGCGACGGAATGCGCACCATGGATCTTGTGGAAGGCGCAGTGCTTTTCCAAATACCGAAAGGCGCTCGAGAAGCCAAGATCAAGACCGCTGCGATCGCGACCGCGAGTACCGGCGCGACTGGCATAATTGAGCGTCATGGCCAGTTCTACATAAAGGTCCTTGTCCTGGAAGGTACAGTCCGTTGTTATTTGACGAATCGCGTCGGCGAATCGCTCCTGGCGCACCCCGGGCAAATTCTCATTACCAAGCCGGATGTCACCGCCCTCCCGGACCCGGCGGATTTCAATATTGCACGAGTGATGAAGACGTGCCTGCTGGTGCGCGATTTTCCACCTCTCCTCAGTCAACGCTTGATCGAGTCCGAAGAGCAGAAGCAGTCAGAGCTTATAGCTAAGGGCACATATATCCCCTCGAACCTCGTCATCTTCGGACGCGGCACGCTCGTCAATCTTGTTAATCCAACACCAGCGCCACTCCAGAAGCCACAAACAAATACCGGGCACTATTTCACGCACCCTAACTTCAACTGATGCAAACTGCCAATAAACCAGACAACATCGGCGCCCACTCCCCTTTATGACTAACATCCTGGAAAGTACAAAAAAACTATTTGGAGGAACCGGGCGCACGAGGTTCGTCGCGATTGCGTCAGGTTTTACTTGTCTTATCGCTGTCGCCACTTCGGCGAACGCAACACAATTCAAGGAAGCGCGCGTCACCCAGGTGGTGAATGACGTTAAACTGCTGTTACAACAAGCGGCGCCGCGCCCGGCTGCCGTCAGCGATCTTGTCCGCACCGGCACCGCCGTTCGCACCGGCAGCCAGTCGCGCAGCGAATTGACTTTCCCCGATCTAACCCTCACCCGCCTCGGCGCGAACACGATCTTCAGTTTCAACCAGGGCACGCGGGAGATGAATCTTATCGATGGCGCGATTCTTTTTCAGGTACCGAAAGGCAGGGGCGGCGCGACAATCAAAACCGCTGGGGTCACCGTCTCAATCACAGGCACCACTGGCATCGGCGAATTTCATCCCGCCACCGCCAGTAACCCTCACCCCTTCAGCAAATGGCTTTGCCTGGAAGGGACCTTCCGCCTTGATTTGCGCAATGGTCAATCCGTCGAGCTGGGTCCCGGAAAAACTGTCACCACCGACGGCACAAGCTTTTCGAAAGTGCAGAATTTTGACATTGGGCAAGTCATGAAGACATCGCTCCTTGTCATCGGTTACGATACACCGCTTCCCAGCCAAGCTCTGGATTTGATCGCGCTGGAAGAACAGAAGCAACTGGACCTGAAAATAGCCAGCGGCCTCGTTGCCACCACGACAACGAATCCCCTTGATCCGACCCATCTCCACCACCGCCAACTCCGCCACCGCCAACTCCGCCGCCACCCACTCCGCCGCCACCCACACCGACTCCGCCACCGCCAACGCCAACTCCGCCGCCACCAACGCCAACTCCGAGCAAGTTCGGGCCACCAACCACGATCACTTCACCAGTTCCTTATCTGATCACGTCGGGAACGGTGATTACAACCGACCCTGCGATCACAACGAATGGCGTGACAAATTTTGGAACAATCTATCGCGGCGTAACTGATGATGGCGCCTTCACGCTGTGGGCCTTTGGTTCCACCTCAGCCTTCGATACTGCCTTGGGAATCGATGACGTTTTCTTTGCCGACGCGAACCATTTGCCGATCGCCGTTTTTAAATTTCAAAGCCTATCGCTCATCGGTAATCCGACGATTGATCTCAGCAATGGCGGCACTACGAAGCTTGGTTTAATAGCTGTGGATGGCATTACCTCCGGACCGCCCGGCGGGACGTTGGCGTTTACGGGGCTTGACCTGCTGGTGCTAGCCACTGTTAACGGTTCGATTAATCTCACGTCGGACGTCTCGTTCCAGGATCTCAGCGAGCTTGCCATGTACGCGCGCGGGGCCGGCTCCGACCTCATTCTTGATTCCCCGATTTCCAACATAGGGATTCTCGAGCTTGCTGCGGAAGGATCGATTCAGCTTACCAACCCAGGCACGATGAGCGTCGGTGAATTCGACGCGACCGCCGGAAACAACCTGACGCTGCAAAATGGATCCCTCTTACTCGATGGCAAGGTGAGGTTAAACACACTGGTGTTGCCCGGCGCCACAGTCGCCAGCGGAGCTGATCTGACACTCAACATTACCGGCGATTACACGAACAGTTCGGCCACTGAGTTTTCTCGTTTGCAGGTCACAAACCAGGGCCACATTGGCACCGGCGGAAATATTTCCGTGGACATCACTGGAAATCTCACCGCCACCGGCCTTGGCTCGGCGACGGAGTCCCCCGAGCCGGGGGATTTTGAGTTGCTTGTTCAAAACACAAATGCGCTGATCGACAACGGCGGAAATCTCAATCTCACAGTGAACGGCAACGTCCAGGTGAATGGTCTCGCTGCCTACGTCCAGAACTACGATTTTACCGCCAACCCTGCTGGCCACATCGGCACAGGCGGAAACATCGACATCGAAATTGGCGGCAACCTCACCGCCAACTCTTATGTTGACGTTTTCCTGAACAATCGCGGCGGCGGGATGATCGATTCGGGCGGGAACCTGACGTTTAATGTCAGCGGCGCCTTGACCATTGGCGTCGACCAGTTTACCAACGGTTTTAGTGCGGAATTTATCGTCTCCAGCAGGTACGATGATGTCGGCGGGAACACGACCCCCTCATTTATCGGTTCCGACGTTTCTCTCTTCCTGCATGCTGCCAGTGTCGACATGGCCGGCGTCCTCTTCGGTTCCGGTATCAGCAACAGAGGAGGCAGCATTATCGATGGCAACGCTACTGCTACGTGGGATGTCCCCGGCGACGTAACGATTCAAGGTACCACCAATATCATGCCTGGGAGTTCTGGCGCTTCTTGGTTCGTGCTCAACGACATCCCGCCCGATTATCAGTTCACGCCGCCATCGGGCGGAACGATTCACGGAAACGCTACTCTGACGTTGACCATTGGCGGCGATCTGACCATTGCCGGCGACGCCCTGATTGATATCGAAAATCAACGCAACCTCTTGTTCACCGGCCCGATCGGCGGAACCATTGACTCAGATGCCACGCTGAATATCACAGCTGCCAATATTTCGGTTGGCGGGGAACTCGATGCGCTAATGGACAACTTCAACAACGGCAGCGGCAGCGGCACCGGCGGGAGTATCGGCGGAAATGCCGCGATAAATCTGAACCTCTCCGGCAATCTTACCACCACGGGGAGCGATCCTAATAGTGGTGGCATCCCGGGTGACGCCTACTTTCTAATTCGCAACGGAAGCTTCGTCGAGGGCTCCCCTGGTGGTTTCATCGGAGGCGACGCCACCATTGATCTCAACATCGTCAACGCTTCCATCGCCGGGCTATTTGATGTCGAGATTGACAACTTCAGCGGCGGAACAATCGGCGGAAACGCAACCATCGACGTCACCGCGGGAAGTCTCACCGCGAATTCGTTGTTAACTCAGATTGATAACAGCAACGGCGGCGTCATGAATGGCAACGCTACTATCAATATGAACGTTTCCGGCACCGCCACTGTCACCAACGATGCGACTGTTCAGATTCTTGGCAGCGACGGTGCAGCAGCGGCTGCGATCAATTTTAATGGCGGCAGTTATGATGCCGGCGGGACGTTCCTCGCCTTCACCGACGGAGATGGAACGATCACATTCAATAATGCCAGCGCTCACGCAGATGTGCTCAAAGTTGGCGCGCTCGGCACAAACGGTGTGCTCAATATCGGCGGCGGCACCCTCTCGGCTGATACGACGTTGGAACTTTACGCGTCGGGCAGCAACGGCCAGCTTAATTTCGTTTCCGATGTCACGCTTGGCGGCAACAGCGCAAAGATTCTGGCCGCTAATTCGGTCACCATTTTCAACAATGTTGTGGTCACCATCGGCGGCAAAGCTCCGGCCGATGTTTACACCAACAACGCCAATTACACCGGCTTCGGCGGTAATGAAACGACGACCGGCACGTTTGCTGGTGCCGGCGCGAATGATCCGCAACCGCTAAGCAACGCGCCGCCGTTCGGCCCGTCCTCGCCCGCGCCCACGCCCACTAAGTCCCGCGTCGGAATCAATGTCAGCGATAGCGGGCAACTGCTTGCTCTGCTCGATGGTGCTGTTCCTGGTCCTGGCGGGAAGATCACGATTCCCGCTTCGAAGATCGCGAGTAATTGGAGAAATTCCAGTCGGATCAATGCCGCTGGCCGCTTGGGCGCAGATCGTCGCACGATGGATATCCGGACTGCGTCTTCGTTGTCACCGAGGCGTTTGCCACAGTGAAGTGGCTCGCCGCGCCGAGCCACGGAGCGCCAACAAGGGATAAATCCTTTAGCACGTAAGAAAACGACCGGAGTCATCTCCCGTGTGTGCTCTTTAAAAGGTGAAGGAACGCACGGCGCACTCCTTTCTCGCCTCGCCCCTTGCAAAAATGGGGGAGGACCAAGGTGAGGGGCGTGGACGCTGCAGGCGCCAGGTAACCCTGAACGAAAACCTTCACCCTTCCCCTCTCCCTACGAGGGAAGAGGCGACATACGCGCACAGCGGGCGATTGAGTCAATCGCCCTATTCTGGCCTGCCTAAGGCTAACAAGCTGCGCACAGCGTCACTGACGCGTGCGCGATGGTATCCTCTTCTCCAGAGACTGGGGACGCAGGCGACACGCCTGCCGCGGGACGGATTCAACGCGGCGAACCTGCCGCTACAGGAAGTTTCACTGTCGCGTATGCGGTGTTATCTTTCTCTAAAGACTCCACCGATTATGAAGAAACGGCTTCGCCATCGATTTCGTTTCATCGGGATCCTGTTCGCCTTCGCTGTTGCGATTGGGCCCACCACATTCGCGATTGTGCCCGAGAAGAAAGAAGCTCGCATCACTCAGGCAATTCACAATGTGCAATTGCTTGCACCGAACGCTGCGCCGCGCCCAGCTTCAGTTAACAACAATGTCCACCCAGGCACAGCCGTGCGAACCGCCAGCGATTCGCGCGCGGAGCTTACCTTCACGGATCGAACGTTGGCGCGGCTCGGCGCGAACAGCGTCTTCAGTTTCGGCGAACGAGAGTTCGATTTGGCGAGTGGCAGCATATTGCTGTACCTGCCGAAAAGTTCCGGCGGCGCGCGAATCAACACGGCGATCGCGACATCGGCAGGTACCAGTTTCACAGCAATGGCTGAGTATCATCCCAAATCATGGATCAAATTCATCATCCTCGAGGGCCACGGCAGCGTCTCGCTTAAACATCATCCGGGCGAGACTCGAGCGCTGCACGCCGGGCAAATGATAATGGTGCGCGCGGGTGCGGCGAAGTTGCCAGAGCCGCAGGATGTCGATCTTTCCGAGTTGATTAAGACGTCAATGTTGATCGCGAAGTTTCCGCCGCTTCCAAATCTCAATCTCATTTTGCGCGAGGCGGAAAACCAACAGATTTCGCCGCCGAGTAGCTACATGATCGATCCAACCGGGCTCAACACTCGCGATCAAAGGGCTGCGGCGCTACCTTCGGCGACTCCTAGAACGGTCCCCGGTCGTCCTCCCCGGCCTTGAGCGCTCCTCGTGCCCGAGAGAGCCGCGCCCGCCGAAGCCGAGATCTAATCGTTAAGTTCCCGGACGTTGAATTTATCACACTCCGGACCAGATTGGTTGTGAAGAGTCCGGAGGAGTGGGCGACAGTTCTTTCGTGCCGCCCCGATTGCGATAGCATCATTCTTTATCATTCGGATTTCGTCATTCCTTCGACATTCGTCATTCGCCTGCCGCGCCGTAGTCAGACGAAGGCGCGTGCTTCGTCATTTTCAATGTCCATTTGTCATTTATCCCAATGCGCCTAACTTTTGCGCTTTCGATCTGCGCACCTGGTGCCGCGCTGCGGGACCGCATCAGCGAGTGAGGTCGCGAAGATCGACAATGGAATAACAGCTCGCTGAACGAGGAGTCCCGAAGCAATTCGGGGCGAAACACAATGCCAAGAGCCACTAATGCCCCGGCAAGCCGGGCCCGGCGCAAACGGGTTTTAAAGAAAGCCAAAGGTTATCGCGGACGCCGTTCGAAACTTTTCCGCTACGCGAAAGATGCGATGATGAAAGCCCAATACTGGGCGTATCGCGATCGCAAAACACGCAAACGTACGTTTCGTTACCTCTGGATTCAACGGCTAAACGCTGCTGCGCGCGCCAATGGAATGAACTACAGTCGTTTTGCGGAAGGGCTCAAAGCGGCTGGCATCGGCCTTGATCGAAAGATCCTTGCGGATCTCGCCGTCACTGACGAGGCAGCATTCAAATCGATCGTCGATCAGGCCAAGAGCGCGCTGGAGAAGAAGGCGAAGAAAGCGGCGTGATTCGTTGAATCGTAATTCCTGATTCGTTAAATCGTGAATCGATTTGCCGATCTAACGATTTAACGTTTTATCGATTTACGGACGATGATCCATCCACTCGAACAACTCCGTGACGATGCACTGGGCGAAATCGAAGCCGCGCCCGACGAACAAGCGCTCGAGGGGGCGCGGGTAAAATATCTCGGCAAAAGCGGCACCGTCTCCGCGTGGGGGGAGCGAATCAAAACGCTCAACAAAGATGAAAAGCCTGTAGTTGGAAAGTTACTCAACGAGGTCCGCACCGCCGTGACTGCTTCGATCGAAGCGCGCGCCACAACGTTCCGAGAGCAAAAAGAATCGGGCGCGCTGGCCAGGATCGACATCTCGTTGCCAGGAACGCCGCACAAAATCGGCACGCTGCACCCGCTCACGCAGATGTGGGAACGTTCGATCGAAATTTTTCGGCGAATGGGCTTCGCGCTCGCGGACGGACCGGACATTGAAGACGAATGGCATTGCTTCGACGCGCTCAACACGCCACTCGAACATCCGGCCCGAAACGAGCAGGACACATTTTATTTGCCGGACGGCCGTTTGCTCCGAACACACACTTCGACCGTGCAAATTCGAACCATGCAAGCCGCGCCCCCGCCGATTCGTGTGATTGCTCCCGGCGCTGCCTATCGTCGCGATGAACTCGACGCCACGCACAGCCCGCAGTTTCACCAGATCGAAGGACTTTATGTCGATGAAAACG
>QHOM01000315.1:2190-2848 GCA_003218785.1 Verrucomicrobiota bacterium | reverse complement strand
ATCGACAATTGATTAAGGACGCGTGACGAATGGGGCGCCCAACTAGATGTGAAGTCGGGGTAGCGTCTAAACTCCGAAAGTTTTGACTTACTCGCTCCTGTTTATTTCGGCCTCTCGGCTTAAGCCATCTATGTCGCTTGCACCCCTGCGGCTCCATTCGCCCACCACGGCGGGCAGGCTGAGCTGTGCATTTGACGTTTTCTCCTGCGAACTCGCGAAGACTAAATCTATTTGAGCGTAGCGTGAAATGCGGCGTCGAGTTTTGTTTCTTTCTCGTCCGCCCTTGTCTTAGCGGTGCCGGTGAGATCTCGAGGGCAATTAAGAATAACCAAGTAAGAAGGAGGACGGTTCTAACGCCAAAGTTCTGGATCGCCATCAGACCGCCCAAAGAAGAAACGTGACATCAGTGAGATTTCATCATTAGCTGTAAATTGGGATCCTTTGCCGCACGGCGAACACACGCAATTATGAAGCTGAAGAATTTAAGGAAAAAGATCCGGCGACTCGAGAAGCGTCTGCAAGAAGGCCCAAAGAAGCTGGCCAAGCTACGACGAAAACTGGAAGCGGTAGAGGCAGCAAAGGCAATGAAAGCCAGTAGGAAATCGGCTGCTCGCGCTCGCGCTCGCTTGGCTGCTCAGTCTTCTACGTCAATCGGCAG